>NZ_RAWN01000120.1:0-30883 GCF_003668895.1 Corallococcus sp. AB045 | reverse complement strand
GCCCTACCCGCCGCGCCGCGCACAAAGCTGTTCGACTGTCGGACAGGTCCGGCCGAGGAGACAGCGAACCATACAAGGAGCATGTCCATGAACGAGGCGTCCAGCCGTCGCCGCTTCTTGTCCACGGTCGTCTTGCTGGGCGCTGGAAGCACCGCAAGCAATGCCCTTGCCGCGGCCCCCAAGACGGAGAGCAAGTCAAAGCCCGCGGAGGTGAACGCCACCGAGGACCTGATGCGCGAGCACGGCGTCATCCGCCGCACGCTCCTGGTTTACGAGGAGATCGCTCGTCGACTGGGCACTCCGGAAGAGAAGGCTCCCGTGGAGGTGCTCACCCAGGCCACCCGGCTCATGCGCCGCTTTGGCGAGGACTACCACGAGAAGACGGAGGAGACGGAGGTGTTCCCCCGTCTGGTGAAGGCGGGCCAGCAGAAAGAACTCGTTCAGGTGCTGCTCGAACAACACGCCGCCGGGCGCAAGCTCACCGCGTCCATCCTCGCCGCGACCTCGGGTCACGACGCCCTCACGCAACCCCAGCCAAGGGCCGCGGTCGTGCGGCAACTCGCCCAATTCATCCGCATGTACCGCCCGCACGCCGCTCGTGAGGACACGGTCCTGTTCCCCGCATTCCGAAAGCTCTTCGACGAAAAGCAATTCAAGGAACTGGGCGAGCGCTTCGAAGAGCAGGAACACCGGCTGCTGGGGAACGACGGCTTCGAGAACGCGCTCAAGGAGGTGGCTCAGTTGGAGCGCACGCTTGGGATCCACGACCTCGCCCGGTTCACGCCCTCGGAGAGGTAGTCTCCGTGCGCGCGAGGAACGCGGCCAGAAGGGCCCGCCGCTCGTCCTCGCCCAGCACCCCATCCAGCGCGGGGAACAGGTACGTCTCCTCGCGCAACGAGTGGTGGTGCTCCAGGTGCTTGAACGTGCTCTCCATGTCGAACACGCGCAAGACCGCGCGGCGGTAGTCCGGAGCGCTCGCGTCCAGCGCGTCCACGGCGTCCTGACACTTCGCCAGCAGCTCCTGCATGCGCTGGTGCTCGCCGGTGAAGAGCTCCGGCGCGGCGCCTCGGATCCTTCCGGCGCGAGGCAGCTCCGGCAACAGCAGCGCCTCCTCCGCCTCCAGGTGCCGCGTCAGCTCCTCGCGGTAGCGCGCCAGCCGTTCACGCGCGGCGGACAGGTCCATGCCCATCAGCGCCTCCTGGTGCTGGAGGAACAGCTCCTCCAGGTCGCGGTGGAGCACGCCCAGGCTGACGAAGTCGGTGGGCGCGGCCATCAACGCCCTTCAGTGCACCTTGTCGTCGCGCACGTGGGCCTCGCGGGCCACTCGGGGACGCGGCGTCACCATTCGGGCCACTCCGGAGTAGAGCTGATCCTCCGTGTAGACCTTGCGCACGCGGCGGTGCGACGCGCGCGGGTGGTAGGCCGGGCCCGGGCGCTCCAGCCACTGCAGCACCCGCACCTCGCCCGTGTGCGCAAGGTCCGCGAGCAGCGCCTCCGGGCACAGCTTCAGGTAGCGGCGCACCAGCGGCCGCAGGCGGCGCCCGAACTCCGCGCCCAGCTTCGCGTGGCGGCGGCCCGCGTGCAGCGTGCCGTCGAAGCGCAGCGAGATGTGGAAGAGCTCGTGCATCAGCGTCTCCAGCCGCGACTTCGCGGTGGAGCCCCGGAAGAAGAGGGGCCGGAGCGTGATGCAGTACAGGATGCGGCGGCCCCTGATGCGCACCACCGGCTTGCGCCGCCCCGCCTTGTCGATGCTCTTGCCCCCCTTGAAGCACAGGGGCTTCACCGTGCCTCGCGACGCGCGCCGGGCCTCGCCCGCCACCACCAGGATGCGCCCCACCTTCACGTGGCTGAACTCGGGCATGCGCGCGGCGATGTCCCGGATGAGGGAGCGCAGGGTCCGGTTGAAGTTGGGACGTCGGGGAGCCACGGTTGGTGGACAGTCTAGCGGAAATCCCCTTGGGACCAGCCCCTGGCCTCCCCAGAATGTCCTTTGTGAATCGCTCGACCTGCATGATGGCCCTGGTGTCCGCGCTGTTCGTCCTTGGCTCCGGGTGTGCCTCCACCCCGGTCCGCTCCGGCGGCCCCCCTGCCCTGACGGCCCAGGAGACCGCCGTCGTCTCCCAGGGGCTCACCGACGCCTCCGTGCGTTACACCGGACAAATCACCGGCACCGCCAACGGCGTCGTGGAGCGGGCCGACTACGAGCTCGTCGCCGACGGGCAGGTGGTGAAGACGGGCTCCGCGAAGCTGGGGGTGCCGTTCGCGCCGGGAGCTCCCGCGGAGTTCTCCATCGAGGAGAAGTCCGCCTACGTGAAGAGCCCCGAGGACCTGGCCCGCCTGAGCGCCCAGGGCGGCACGGTGCTCATCGCGCTGCGCGGCACGCTGGTGGTGCGCTCCGGTGGCAGCGAGGACACCCTGCCCTTCGCCGCCAGCCGCGCCGTGCGCGTGCCCCGGCTGCCGGAGGTCATCGTGGAGAGCCTGGACGCGGCCCGCTACTCGCCGGAGGAGGTGCAGATCAACCTGCGGCTGGGCGTGCGCAACCCGAACCCGTTCCCGCTGCGGCTGGACTCGCTGACCTACCAGGTCGCCATCGCGGACAAGCCCCTGGAGGAGGGCACCACCGCGCAGGCGGACTCGGTGGATGCGTCCGCCACGGGTGTGTACCCGGTGGAGGTGGCGGTGACGGCCCAGTCCTGGGGCCCGGGCGTCAAGGCGCTCATCGGGAAGGGCGTCCTGCCCTACAGCGTGAAGGGCGAGCTGAAGGGCCCCATGTTGCAGGTCCCCTACTTCCTCAAGGGTGACGTGAAGCTCAACGTGTCCCGCTAGACTGGGGCGCACGCGTGCCCATCTACCTGCTGAGTGACGACGAGCCGGAGCTGTTCCCCCCGCCTTTCAAGGCGGACAAGAGCGGCCTGCTCGCGGTAGGCGGCGACCTGCGCCCGGAGCGGCTGGTGGCCGCGTACTCGCAGGGCATCTTCCCCTGGTACAGCGAGGGGCAGCCCATCCTGTGGCACTCGCCCGACCCGCGCTTCGTGCTGGAGCCGGAGAAGATTCACGTGGGCCGTTCGCTGCGCAAGGTGATGAACCGGGGCACGTACACGGTGCGCTACGACACCGCGTTCCCGAAGGTCATCGACGCGTGTTCACGCGTGCACCGGCCGGGGCAGGACGGCACGTGGATTACGGATGCGATGAAGCAGGCGTACATCCGGCTGCACGAGCTGGGGTTGGCGCACTCGGTGGAGGCGTGGGACGGCGAGGTGCTGGTGGGCGGGCTGTACGGCGTGTCGCTGGGCGCGGCGTACTTCGGGGAGAGCATGTTCGCGCTGGCGCCGGACGCGTCGAAGGTGGCGTTCGCCACGGCGGCGGAGCGCTTCAAGGGCTGGGGCTTCCAGCTCATCGACTGTCAGGTGGAGACAGAGCACCTGGAGCGCTTCGGCGCGGAGTCCTGGCCGCGCAAGCGCTTCCTGACGGCGCTCGCCCAGGCGTTGAAGGAGCCCACGCGGCGGGGGCGGTGGACGGAGTAGACTTCACCGGATGGACGTCCACTACACCTGGATTGGCCCTCCTCCGGCGGACCGCAACCGAGACATCACCGCGCCGAGGGCCCTGGCGGCACGCTGCTCGGGACAGAGCGTCAAAATCTATTTCTGGTGCCTGGACGCGCACGTCGCCGCCTACGAGCGGGACTTCGCCGCGCACAAGAACGTCACCGTGCGAGGCATGCAGGCGTTCCTGACGAAGGCGGGCACGAGGGCATATCGCTGGTACTACTGGTACCAGGAGTCGGACGACTGGGCCGTCGCGGCGATGACGGACATCCTCGACTGGGGCCTGGCGCTGGCGACGCCGCCCTCGTACCGGGCCTTCGTGAAGGACGCGTGGTCGCTCTTCCTCATGTACACGTGGGGCGGCTACGTGCTGGACGCGGGCGTGGGGCCGCACGGCGGAGGCACGTTCGCCCTGCCGGAGCCGCAGGCCTTCATGGCGCCGTCGCTGACGAGGGACGACGCGCTGATGATCCGCCGCTTCCAGCTCTCACGGCTCACCGGGTGGCAGGCGGAGGGCGACGTAACGTTCAACGAAAGCCGCGCGGACGAGGTCTGCGAGGCGATGAACTACGGCGCGGCGGACGACGGCGAAGGGGAGATGTGCCCCCAGCTGGAGGTCTGGATGCTGGGCAGCCCGCGCTACTCCAAGGGTGCCTGGGCCGCGCTCAAGCAGTACTGCGTGGTCTGGAAGGAGATGCAGCAGAACAACACACTGGTGAGCGACACCGCGCCGCAGGTGTTCCGCTACCTCATCGCCGGCTCCGTCTACAACGGCCTGACGCGCACGCAGAAGGGCGGCGTCCAGGCCCCGCACGGCGCGCTCTGGTACTGCACGGACAACAAGAACGGCACGGTGGACGTGCCGGACCTGAAGCTGCGCAAGACGTACCACGGGTCCAGCGCTCAGTAGCCGGGCTGGAGTCCCAGGGGAAGCTCGGGGAAGGCCTTCATCCAGACCTTCCGGATGGCGGCCAGCAGGTTCCGGTCTTCGGCCGTGTCCGAAGCGACGACCTGTTCCCAGTAGGGGAAGTGCGCGAACACCGCTTCGTGGTTCGCGGTCACCTCTCCGTGGAAGTCCATCCCGTTGTACCCGTGGATGTCTCTCAAGGCTCCGAACTGGGCGCGCGCGTCCTTGCCGCGCAGCGAGAACGCCGTTGGCACATGACCGACGAAGCTGGGACCGAAGTCCGCGGCGGTCACGCGAATCCGTCCCTGGATGTGATTGTTGAAGACATCCAGTGCCTCGGCGGGAACCCAGAGTTCCTGGTGCATCCGGGCACCGACCTGCTGGACCTCGAAGGAGGCCGCGTGGGCGTCCTCCACGTCGAACGCCGTCACGTAGCCGGCGCCTTGGGGGCTGGTGGCGTTCCAGTCCCGGCTGATCTGCCGGGCATATGGCTCGTTGAGCACCGGGTAGAAGATGGGCTGCTCCGGCAGACGCGGCGGAAAGCGCCGCATCCCCGACCGGTAGATCAACAACAACTCGGCAAGCCCCACGGGACGGTAGAGGCGCATGCCCATCCTCGGAGCGCGGCTACTTCTTGCACGGAGACAGCGTGCGCTTCGCGTGGATGAGGTCCTCTTCCGTGGGGCTTCCGTAGCGCACGGCCTTCGGCGCGGCCTTCAGCTTCTGGTAGTCGTACGCGTAGAGCACGCCCATCTCCCGGCTCAGGATGAAGCGCGGGCCGCTGAAGTCCCAGAGGCCTCCGAAGAGCTGCCCTCCCGGCTTGAGCGGCGTCAGCGCCGTGCTCTCCCGCCCGCGCACGAACAACATGGACAGGTCGTCCGTCGCCCAGTTGCACGGGTTGCTGCCGTTGCGCTGCAGATAGGACACCGTCAGGTCGAACGCGCCCTCGCCCTCTTCGCCTGTCACGCCGAAGTACTCCCACAGCCGCGCGCACTTCGGCGCCGCGCAGTCCTGCGGCGGGATGTGCTCCGCGTAGTCCGGCGGAATGCCGTCCATCTCCTTGCCCGTGTGGCTCCGGTTGGGCCGGCGCAGCACGCACCCCGTGGGCTCGTCCTTCTGCCGCAGCGCGATGGGCGTGCCCGCGAGCCGCCCGGGCGGTAGCACTTCACACTCCATCGCCAGCTCCGCCATCAGGTACGTCTGGCGGTCCTCGTCCGTCCCCATCCGCACCGCCCAGTACGCGATGGGCGTGCCCTTGCACGCCTTCGACTTCTCCTTGCCGAACACCCAGATGGGCGCCTTCGTCGTGTCCAGCGCGCCCAGCTTCTTCGACTGGTCCATGGGCACCGGCTTCACCCCGGAGCGGCTGCGCGCCCCCGCCTGGAAGAACTTGTCCTTCGAGGGCGGGATGATGGCCTGGTGCACCAGCCAGCCCAGCCGGTCGATGCCCACCTGCCCCATGGGCGTCATCGGCAGGAACTCCGGCTTCACCGGGCAGCCCCGGTCCATCTCCGGCAGGTCCACCACCACCGCCGAGCCGTCATCCTCATCTACCTGCGCCCACGCAGCCCCCGGCCCCACCGTCAGCGCCAGCACCAGCGCGAACACCGCGCGCTTCACTCCGTTCGTCATTCCGTCGGACCTCCACCCACGGTCATACCGCAAGCGGATGCCCTCCGGCGCGCCCCCCGAAGTTCAGCGCGGCTTCTTCCCCGCGCTCAGCGCGGCTTCTTGGGCGGAGCCTTGCGCTTCACCGGCGGAGGCGGCGCCGGCGGCACCCCGGCATCCCGCGGCACGTCCGACACCGTCGCGTCGAGCGCCTCCTGCTTCGCGGCGTCGTCCGGCTTCGGAGGCGCCTCCACCTCCGTGCGGTCCTCCAGCGGCACGCGGCCCACGGCGCGGTTGAACAGCTCCCACAGCGCCTTGCGGTGCCCCTCGCGGTCCGTCTTCCCGGACAGCACCAGCCCCGCGCCGCTGTAGCGCACCGTCAGCCCCGGCGGCATGCCCGCCTCGAAGTCCTCCAGCTGCGCCTGGAGCTGCGGCACCGCGAACGTCAGCTCCAGCTCCTTCGCCAGGTACGCGTGCGTCTTGAGGAACGTGCGCAGCGCCAACCGGCACGCGTTGTCGTTCACCGTCGCCGTCAGGCTGCGCTCCACGCCTTCCGTGGCCTTCAGGTCCGGACAGGCCTTCCTGGCCGCCGCGAGTTCGGACCCGGTGTTCTGCAGCTCGATGGGGCCCACCATCACCCGCCACACCGCGAAGCGGCCTTCCGCGTACAGCAGCACGCGCGCGATGCCGGCGGTGTGCGGCGTCAGCAGCAGCTCGCCGCTCTGGGCCAGCGCCTCCGCCGTCACCACGTTGGGCGCGTCGGACTCCGCCCAGTCCACGGCGGTGAGCTTCTGGAAGGTCTCCTTGCCGGGCTCCAGCGTCAGGGCCTGGTCCACCGGCCAGGCCAGGGCCGCCGAGGGCGCCGCCAGCGCGCCCAGCAGTCCGCCAATGACGTACATCCGACGTCCCCGCATGGTGCCTCCCGCCAGGGTGGTATGCCCCTCTAGCACGGGATAAGAACCTCCCCCTATGCCTACCTGGACCCTCTGGGTCGCCTGCCTGGCCCTCTGCTTCATGAGGTCCCTGGTCGCCGCCGCGGAGTCCGCGCTCTATGGGACGTCCGACCTGCGCGCCCAGGAGCTCGCGGAGGAGAGCAAGAGTGTCGCCGCCCGGCGGGTGCTCCGTCACAAGACGGAGCGTGAGCCCGCCGCCACCGCCCTGCGCCTGGGCATGGTGCTTTCCGGCTTCCTCGCAGCCGCCATTGGCGCCTTCGTCCCGCCGCGCCTCCTGGACTTCAGCCGCTACGCCGAGGCCACCTGGGTGCCCATCGCCACGGTGTGCGCGGGCGCCCTCTTCGTGGGCGTGCTCGCCAGCCTCATGGAGGTGACGCTGCGCGGCCTGGCCAACGGCAACCCGGAGCGCTGGGCCCTGCGCCTGTCGGGCCTGGTGTCCCTGCTGGTGACGGTGCTCTACCCGCCCATGCGCCTGATGCTGGGCCTGCTCAACCTGGGCGCCCGCACCATGGGCCGCACCCTGCGCTTCGAGCCGCCGCCCCCGCCCCTGGAGGAGCTGGAGAAGCTGCTCGCCGCCCAGGCCGCGCGCAACGAGGTGGACAAGAGCGCCCCGCAGCTCATCCGCTCCATCTTCGAGCTGTCCGACAAGCGCTGCCGCGACGTGATGGTCAACCGCACGGACGTCATCTCCGTGGACGTCACCACCCCGCCGGATGAGGTGCTGCGCATCCTGGCGGAGGAGAACCACTCGCGCATCCCGGTCTACAAGGACGACGTGGACCACATCGTCGGCGTGCTGCACGCGCGCGACCTCATCCCGCTGCTCCAGCACCCGGAGCTCATCGTCCTGCAGGACGTCATCCGCCCTGCCCACTTCGTGCCGTGGATGAAGCCCGTGGGCGACCTGCTGCGCGACATGCAGAAGCGGAAGATCCACATGGCCATGGTCGTCGACGAGTACGGCGGCTTCATGGGCGTCGTCACGCTGGAGGACATCCTCCGCGAAATCGTGGGCGACATCGGCGACGAGTTCGAGGTGGAGGAGAAGCTCGTCGAGAAGATGGCCGACGGCAGCTCGATGGTGGACGCCGCCATGGAGGTGGATCAGTTCACCAAGCTCTTCGGCTTCCCCCTGCCAGAGGGCGACTTCGACACGCTGGGCGGCTACCTGTCCTCGCTCGCCGGCCACCTGCCCGACGTGGGCGAGCGCTTCACCTACAACGGCTGGCAGTTCGTCGTGGCCACCAAGGAGGGCGCCCGCATCGACCGCGTGCGGATGTCCCGCCTCAAGAGCATCACGCCCGGCCACTCGGACGGCCAGGGAGGCCCGCCGCGACAGGCCCCGGACTCCGGCGCGGCTCCAGACGCCAAGGGCTGAGGCACGTCTCCAGGGCTCACTGCGCCGGGCTGGGCTCCCCGCCCGGCACCCACGCGAGGTCCAGCGAGCGCGCGTCCCGGAAGGGCGCGCGCCGCTCGGAGCCGCCGAAGCGCAGCACCACGCCGCCCTCTACCCGCACCACGTGCGAGCCCGGCTCCGGACGGCCGCCGCCGCGCGCCACGGCCAGCGGGAAGTAGACCTCCAGGGGGACTTCGCCCTTGCCGTCCAGGGACACGCCCATCACCTGCTCGCCCGTGGCCACGCGCCGGCCGTCCACGCGCAGGTCGAAGTCCACGCGGGTGAGCGTGGCCGCGTCCGAGGACGGGTTCTCCACCTGGAGCTTCAGCGTGAGCGCCCCGGTGCCGTCGCGCGTGAAGGCCACGTCCACCGCCTCCACCCGCACCGCCTCGTCGTAGGCGCGCGGGCGGAAGGGCACCACGCCCAGGCAGCCGGACAGGCAGCCGATGCCGGCCAGGCCCAGCCCGAGCACCGCCCGGCGCGCGCGCATCAGCCGCCCAACAGAGGCTGCAGCGCCTCCACCGTCAGGGGCCAGCCCGCTCGGCGCGCCAGCACCTCCAGCGCCTTGATGAACTCCGCCGCGGTCTGGAAGCGGCGGGCCCGGTCCGCGAACAGCGCCTTGCGCGCCACCCGCGCCGCGTAGTCCGGCAGGTCCGGAGACAGCGTGGAGAGCAGCGGCACGCGAGAATCGCGCACCTGGTGCATCAGCTGCGCCTCGTTGTCGCCGGTGAAGAGGCGGCGGCCGGCCAACAGCTCCCAGAGGATGACGCCCACCGCGTACAGGTCCGTGCGGGCGTCCACCGCCTGCCCCAGCACCTGCTCCGGGCTCATGTACGGCAGCGTGCCGCGCAGCGCGCCGGAGTCGCCGCGGATCATCCCCTCCACCTCCGCCACGCCGAAGTCGGTGAGCTTCACGTCGCCCTGGACGCCCAGCAGCACGTTGGCGGGGTTCACGTCGCGGTGGACGATGGTGGCGCCGTTCTCCCCCACCTTGGCGCGGTGGATGTAGTCCAGCGCCTTGAGGATGCACCACGCGATGTAGCAGGCGGACTCCGGCGGCATCGCGGCGCCCGCCTTGATCAGCAGCTCCTGCATGTAGCCCAGCGTCCGGCCACTCACGAGCTCCTGCACCATGAGGTAGTCCGGCCCGGCGCGGAACAGCCGGAACGTCCGCACGATGTGCGCGTTGCGCAGGCGCACCGTCAGCTTCGCCTCGTCGACGAAGGCCTTCACATACGCGGGGTCGTTGCGGAAGGACGGGTGCAGCCGCTTGATGACCACTTCCTCGGGCTCGCCCGGGGAGCGCTGGGTCGTCTCACGGGCACGCGCCTGATACACCTCGGCCATGCCGCCGACGGCCAGCCGGCCGACCACTTCATAGCCACCCAGGTCCGGAGCTTCCGCCACGGGGCCAAGTTTAACGCGGATCCGGTAGCGGCCCCACTATTCCGCCACCAGTGACATGAAGAGGGACTCGTACTTCCGGGCGGATGCGGTCCAGGAGAAGTCCTTCCCCATGCCCCGCACCTGGAAGTCCCCCAGCCGTGCGGGGTCCGCGTACAGGGAGAGCGCCCGGCGGATGGCGGCCAGGAGCGCCGAGCGGTGGAAGGACTCGAAGAGGATGCCGTTGCCATCCAGCCCCCCCTCCACCGTGTCCACCAGCCCCCCCGTGGCCCGGACGATGGGCACCGTGCCGTAACGCAGTGAATACATCTGGTTCAGGCCGCACGGCTCGTAGCGGCTGGGCATGAGGAAGAAGTCCGCCCCTGCCTCCACCAGATGTGACAATTCCGGGTCGAACCCGATGTGCACGCCCACCTGCTTCGGGTGGCGGGCCCGCAGCGCCCTCAGCCCCTCCTCCAGGGTCGGGTCGCCGTTGCCCACCGCCACGAACTTCAGGTCCGCCTGGAGCGCCGCGGGCAGCGTCTCCAGCAGCAGGTCCACGCCCTTCTGCCACGCCAGCCGGCTGACGATGCCGAACACCGGCGCGTTGCCCTCCGTGGGCAGGCCGAAGCGCTCCAGGAGGGCGCGCTTGCAGACCGCCTTGCCCGTCATGTCGTCCGGGCCGTAGCGCGCGGGCAGGAAGAAGTCCGTCTGGGGGTTCCACTCGTGCGCGTCGATGCCGTTGATGATGCCGGTGAGCGCGTGCGAGCGGCGGCGCAGCAGGCCATCCAGCCCGTAGCCCTGCTCCGGCGTCTGGATTTCGCGCGCGTAGGTGGGCGACACGGTGGTGAGCGACTCCGAGTAGACGAGCCCCGCCTTGAGGAAGTTGACGTGGTCGTAGAACTCCACGCCCTCCGGCGTGAAGAGGTCCCACGGCAGCCCCAGGTCCTCCATGGTCCGCTTGGGGAACTGCCCCTGGTAGGCCAGGTTGTGGATGGTGAAGACGCACTTCGCCTTCGCGAGCGGCGTGCCCTGGAAGCCCCGGCGCAGCGCCACCGGGACCAGGCCCGTCTGCCAGTCGTGCAGGTGGATGATGTCCGGGAAGAAGCGCAGCCGCTGCGCGGCCTGGAGCGCGCCCACGCACAGGTAGGCGAAGCGGCGGGGGTTGTCCGCGAACTCACCGCCCGCGTCGCCGTAGAGGCCCTTGCGGCCGCCGTAGAAGGCCTCGTTCTCCAGGAAGAGGACCTCCAGGCGTTCGGAGAGGCGCGCGGACAGGATGGGGCCGCCCGTCTCACCGAAGGGGAAGCGCAGCACCAGGGACTGGCCGGTGGGCAGCAACTGTCCGGTGTTGCGCACGTCCTGGTAGCGGGGCGTGACGATCTTCACGTCGTGCCCCAGCCCGGCGAGCGCCGTGGGCAGGGCCCCGGCCACGTCGCCCAGTCCCCCCGTCTTCGAGAAGGGGGTGACCTCCGAGGCGATGAAGAGGATCTTCATGAGTCCCGCCATTGCGTGCGAGTCCCGACAGGGAGTCAACCGCGAACGTGCGCGCCGGGGCCGTGTTTCCTATGGTGCGCCGCGTGACGAATATCCCTCCCGACCCCATCCAGCGCTTCGCCGACGTCTTCGCCCAGGCGAAGGCCGCCATCCCCGTGGACCCCAACGCCATGGTGGTGGCGTCCGTGGATGACCAGGGCCGCCCCAGCTCACGCGTGGTGCTGCTCAAGGACTTCGATGCGCGGGGCTTCGTCTTCTTCACCAACTTCAACAGCCGCAAGGGGCGCCAGCTCACCGCGCATCCGTACGCGGCGCTGTGCTTCTTCTGGCAGCCCCTGGAGCAGCAGGTGCGCATCGAGGGCCGGGTGGAACAGGTGACGGACGCGGAGGCGGACGCGTACTTCCAGAGCCGCGCGCGCGGCAGCCAGATTGGCGCGTGGGCCAGCCTCCAGAGTGAAGAGCTGCCCTCGCGCGAGCTGTTGGAGCAGCGCGTGGCGGAGGTGGAGGCGCGCTTCCAGGGCCGTGCGGTGGAGCGCCCTCCGCACTGGAGCGGCTTCCGCGTGGTGCCGGACCGCATCGAGTTCTGGCACGCCCGCCCCAGCCGGTTGCACGAGCGCAACGTGTACCTGCGCGACGGCGCGGGCTGGAAGACGCAGCTGCTGTTCCCCTGAAGCAGGGCCTCAGGGCACGCGGTGCTCGCGGAAGGTGACGCGCAGCGTGTACGTGCCCGCCGGAGCCTCCACCCGCACGAAGTCGCGCGCGTGCGGCGTCTGCTGCGTCAGAGTGCCTCCCGTGGCCTGCTTCTCCCAGGCCACCAGCGCCAGGTCGTCCACCGCCGTCACGCCCTGGCCGGACTTCGGGGGCGCGGTGTTGAGCGTCAGGTCCAACGCCCAGGGCGCGTTCCACAGGTCCGGCTTCGGCGGATCCGCGGGGAAGCGCAGGTCCTCCGCCACCAGCGTCCAGTCGTAGGTGCCGCCGTCGTGGCGCAGCAGCGTCTGCTCGCCGAAGAGCGTGTAGGACTCCACGGGCAGGTACTGCACCTTCGCGGAGAAGGCGCCGCCGCCCTGCCCCTTCAGCCACGCCACAGCCGTCAGGTCGCGGTTGGGCGGTCCTTCCGCGAAGCCCGGCGGACGGAAGCGGTTGACCAGCTTCACCGCCGCGCTCCGTGAGTCGCTGGCCGCGCGCCGCTGGCAGAGCGCCGCGGCGCCCCGGTGCGGACCGTCCTGGCACACGTAGCCGGCGTTCGGGCCCACGCTCCAGCGCGGCGCCTCGTTGGCGTCGTCGTCCACGTCGTGGTCCTCGAAGTCGCCGTGCAGGAGCACGTCCCGCCCGGCCTTGAGCTTCACGCCCGTCACGTCCGCGCCCGTGAGCTTCGCCACCGCCACGGACTCGCCTTCATGGCGCAGGGACCGCAGGTCCACCGTGGCGCGGCCGTTCGCGTCCACCGTCACCGGCACGTCCACGGTGCGCTCGCTCACCGCCGCGTGTTTGTCCTCTGGTAGCAGCTCGCCCCAGGAGGGTTGGGGCACCAGCTCCACGCCGCCCTCGCGGGACAGCTCCGCCAGATTGCGCAGGAAGCTCTCCGACAGGTCGCCCGTGACGGGCCGGGGGCGGTAGTCCTCGATGTAGACGGGCACCGCGCGGGCCCGGTCCACGCGCGCGCCCCGGGCCTCCACCTCCGCCATGAGGCCCACCATCGTCTCCATGCGGTCCTGGTCGAAGGCGAAGTTGCCCAGCGACTGCGCCATCAACACGCCCTGGTGGCGCGCGAAGCCCTGCGGGATGTGCGGGTGGTGCGCGATGACGAGCCCCGCGCCCGCGTCCACCAGGTCGCGCATCCGCTGCGCCGTCGGGGTGGAGGGCCGGACGCTGTACTCGACGCCGGTGTGCAGCACCGCCACCGGCACGCGGTCCTGCGCCTTCTCCGCGGCCAGCAGCGCGGACGCCCGCGTCAGGTTCCGCGCGTCCGCCGCGCCGCCCTGATTGGGGCCCGCGACGTACTGCTGATCATGCGCGCTGCCGGTGATGGAGCACATGGACACCAGGCTGTAGTCCCCGCCCGCGAGCGACACGCGCGCCGGCATGAAGGCCTTGTCCTCGTTCTGGCCCGCGCCGCTGAAGGCCATGCCCGTCGCGGCCACGTGCGTGAGCGTGTCCGTGAGCCCCGGCGCCAGGTAGTCGTAGACGTGGTTGTTGCCCAGGCTCACGTAGTCCACGCCCAGCCATGGCAGCGCGGGCAGCGAGCCGGGCAGCGTGAAGAACGCATAGGCCTTCTCGTCGTGGGGCGTCGCCGGATGATCCGTCACCGGCGTCTCCAGGTTCACGGCCCGGAAGTCCGCCGCCTGGAAGTAGGGCCGCACGTGGGTGAAGACGGCCTTCGTGCCCGGCAGCGGATCCGACACGCGGATGAGCGCCGCAGGGTCGTCCGGCGGCATCTGGTTGCGCGGCGTGGTGTCGTCGGGGTCGAGGAAGCGCCGGCCCAGCGACACGTCGCCCGCGAAGAGCATCCGCACGCCGTCCTTCGGCGACAGGCGCACCGGCGGCAGCGGCACGCGCTTCTCCGTCAGGCTCCGGCGCAGCTCCACCGCCACCACCGCCGGGCGGAAGCCCTCCGCCTCCACCGTGAGCAGCCGGTTGTGGCGGGGCAGCACGGGGAAGCGGAAGTGGCCGGTCGCGTTCGTGCGAGCCTGCGCGTCCCCCACCTTCACCACGACGTCCGCGACCGGCGTGCCCGCAGTGGAGACCAGCGAGCCCTCCAGCGCGATGCCGGTGCAGGCGTAGTCATGGCGCGCGGTCCGCTCGGCTTCGGGCACGGTGGCGTCCGCCGCAGGCTCCGGCGCGCAGGCCGTCAGCACCGGATCCTCCTCCGGCGGTGGCGGCTCTTCCGCCGTCTCGTCGGGAGGCGGCTCGTCCTCCGGCGGTGGCTCGGGAGGCGGGGGCTCTTCTTCATCGGGCGGGTCGTCCGGCGGCGTCACCGGTTCGTCCCCTGGCGTCACGGCTTCTTGCTCATGCTTCGGCGTGGAGGCGCCCGGACCGCACGCCACCAGACACGCCGCCACCCACACCGTGGGCCACCACCGCCGCCACGCCATCCCACCCTCCGCCGCGGACTTCCTCGCGACGAGATGGGGACGACGGCAGGCAGGCGCCAGCGACGGCCTCGTCCCCGGGGGCTGCCTGCCTGCCCCCGGGGGCCGGGGCGTGTTCACCCGGCGACAGTGACCCTGTCCTCCAGGCCACTACCAGGGCACCTCCGCGCCCTCGTAGTCGAAGAACCGGCCGGAGTGCTCCAGCGAGACGCTGTCGATGACCCTCAGCATCCCGCGCACGGATTCCTCCGCCGGAAGCGGCGCGTCCTGCCCGCCCATGTCCGTCTGCACCCAACCCGGATGCAGCAGCACGCACGCCAGGCCTTCGCGGCGCAGGTCGTTGGACATGGAGCGCACGCCCATGTTCAGCGCGGCCTTGGACATGCGGTAGGCGTACGCGCCGCCCTCCGTGTTGCTGGAGAGCGACCCCATGCGCGACGTGACGTGCGCCACCTTGCGCCCCGCGCCGTGCCGCAGCGCGGGTAGCAGCGCGGAGGTGATGCGCAGCGGCCCGAGCGCGTTCACCTCGATGGTGCGCGCCAGGTCCTCGTAGTCCAGCTCATGCAGCCCCACCCACTGGCCGGACACGCCCGCGTTGTTGATGAGCACGTCCACCGGCTCGCGGCAGATGCGCTCCGCGAAGGCCTGGACGCTGTCCGCGCGGGTGACGTCCAGTGCATGGATCCTCAGGCGGTTGCCGGCCTCCAGCAGCAGCGGCTCCAGCCGGCGCGCCAGCTCCGGAGCACGCACCCCCGCATCCACCGTTTCTCCCCGCCGCAGCAGTTGCTGCACGAATTCGAAACCGATGCCACGGCTCGCTCCCGTGATGACATAGCGCATGCCTTTATTAACGCGCCGGGAGGCTCTCCTTGGCAAAGCTCTTGCCTTCGCACTAAGGCGCCCGGGGTTGCTCACCTCACGACAAGCTGGGGAGTAGGACGACATGACGGTCGCGGTCATTGGGGGAGGCATCACCGGACTTGCGCTGGCCTACAGATTGCGGGCCCGCGGTACTGATGCCGTGGTGCTGGAGTCGACGTCACGCGTGGGTGGAAACGTGCAGACCCACGCACGCGAGGGCTACTTGTTGGAGGCCGGACCCAACAGTTTCCTGGACCGGGAGCCCACGATGCGTGAACTGGCGGAAACGCTCGGAGTGTCATCCCGAATTCGTCCGGCGGATGCGGCGGCAAAAAACCGTTACGTTTTCACCCGCGGTGCACTCAGGGCCCTGCCCACATCGCCACCGGCCTTCCTGAAATCCGACATCCTCCCCCTTGCTTCCCGCCTGCGGGTGCTGGGGGAGCTGTTCAGCGGACGCAACCCCACGGGTGCGGACGAGTCCCTGGCCCAGTTGGGGCGGCGCCACCTGGGGCGGGAGGCGACGGCGGTGCTGCTGGACGCGATGCAGACGGGCACCTACGCGGGCGACCCGGAACAACTCAGCGCGGAGGCCACGTTCCCGCAGCTCGTGAAGTTCGAGCGGGAGCACCGCAGCCTCATCCTGGGCGCCATCCGTGCGCAGCGCGCGGCGCGACAGGCGAAGGGCGCGGTGGAGGCGGGTCCCCAGCTCACCGGGCAGATGAGCACGTTCGACGGCGGCCTGGGCGTGCTGGTGGACGCGCTGGCGAAGGCGCTGGGCGACAGCGTGCGCACGGACGCGAAGGTGGAGGGGCTGGAGCGCTCGGCGGACGGCTGGAAGGTGAGGTACCAGCAGCGGGGCCAGCCGGCGGAGCTGAGCGCGTCGCACGTGGTGCTGGCGGTGCCCGCGCACGTGGCGGCTTCGCTCGTGCGCCCGCTGGACGCGGAGCTGGCGGAGAAGGCGGACGCCATCCCGTACGCGCCCATCGCCGTGGTGCACCTGGGCTTCGCGCCGGGGACGGTGCCGAAGCCGGACGGGTTCGGGTTCCTGGTGCCGGCGGTGGAGGGCACGGCGATGCTGGGCACCATCCATGTCTCCACCACGTTCCCCTTCCGCGTGGAGGGCGGGCGCGTGCTGCTGACGTGCCTGATGGGCGGCGCTCGCCGGCCGGAGGTCGTCTCGCGTGACGAGGACGCGCTGGTGGCGCTGGCGCGCGAGGAGATGAAGACGATGGCGGGGCTCACCGCGACGCCGGAGCTGACGGCGGTGTTCCGCTGGCCTCGCGGGATTCCGCAGTACACCGTGGGCCACCTGGAGCGCCTGGCGGCGATGGAGGAGCGGCTGAAGCGCTGGCCTGGCCTGCACCTCACCGGCAACGCGTACCGGGGCGTGGGCGTCAACGACTGCCTCCGGGATGCGGCACGGCTGGCGGAGGCGCTGGGCGGGCCGGCGGCGGGAGCCACCCGGAGCGCCTGAGCGACCGCTCACCCCGGGACAGCGACGGCCGGGGGCAACCCTCCCTGGAGGGTCCCTGGGTCGATGCCAGAGTCCGTGGGCATGTTTCATGGACACCGGAGATGCCCCCCATGTTCTCACTGCGCTCGCCGCTCCTGTCCATGCTCGCTGTCCTCTTCTTCCCCGCGATCCTCGCCGGGGCGCTCGTCCTGGACCTGGTCCCCGCGCCCGTCCCCCAGCGCTAGGACGCGGGACGGTGTAGCCTTCCGCCTCCGCATGCAGGAGACGTCGTCGGAAGGTTCCATCGTTCGCGCCACGCTGCGTGCGCTCGTCGCGCCGTGGCGGCTGGCCCCCATCGTCCTGGTCTCCATTCCGCTGCTCGCGGCCCAGGTGCGCTGGAGCGTGGACCCTCGCGCGTTCTGGATTGGCCTCCTGCTGTGCCTGCTGTGCGTCGCGGTGGCGCCCGTGTCGTACCGGGTCCTGTTCCCGGAAGGGCTGGACCTGAGCCACGGTGGCATCCGCTTGCTGCTCTACGCGGCGGTGGGCAGCGGCGTGGTGCTGTCGGTGGGCTACGCCCTGCCGCGCGTCACGATGATGCAGCCCACGTTCCTGTCGGAGCCGTACAACCTGGCCATCTGCGGCGGCCTGTTCCTCGTCGCGGGCTGGGGGTTGGGGCGGGACATCGGCTTCGAGGAGACACTGGCCCGGGAGCGGGCCCGCGCCACCCGCTTCGCCTGGGAGGCGGAGCAGGCGCAGCTGCTGGCGCTGCGCAGCCACCTGGATCCGCACTTCCTCTTCAACACGCTGAACGCCATCGCGGAGTGGTGCCGCGAGGACGGCGCCGTCGCGGAGGCCGCGGTGCTGCGGCTGTCCACGATGCTCCGCTCGGTGCTCGCGGGCGTGCGCAGCGTCACCTGGCCGCTGTCGCAGGAGCTGGAGCTGATGCGCACGCTCTTCGACCTGCACCTGCTGCGCGACCCGGACCTGTTCCAGCTGCGCATGGACGTGGCGGACGGGCTTTCGGACGTGCCCGTGCCGCCGCTGTTGCTCCTGCCCCTGGCGGAGAACGCGGTGAAGCACGGCCCGGCGGCCGGCCACCGGGGCCCGCTGAGCGTGGAGGTGGCCGTGCGCGAGGGGGCGGTGGTGGTCTCCATCGACAACCCGGGCGCGTCCAAGGGCCCGCGCGAGGGCAGCGTGGGCCTGCCCACCGTGGAGCGGCGGCTGGCGCTGGCCTATGGCGGCCACGCGCTCCTGTCCCTGGAGAGCGCCGACGGGCGCACCCGTGTCACCGTCACCCTGCCCCGCCAGGGCCCCCAACCCGGAGTCCTCACGTGAGAGAGCCCCTGCGCGTCCTCATCGCCGACGATGAACTGCTGGCCAGGAAGCGCCTGTCCCGCCTGCTGGCCGCGCTGCCGGACGTGAGCGTCTGCGGCGAGGCGGTGGATGGGGACTCGGTGCTCGCGGCGGTGCGCGCGGGCGGCGTGGACGTGGTGCTGCTGGACATCCACATGCCGGGCCTGAGCGGGCTGGACGCGATGGCGCTGCTGCCGGAAGGAGGCCCCCACGTCATCTTCTGCACCGCCCACGCGGAGCACGCGGTGAACGCCTTCGAGCACGGCGCGGTGGACTACGTCCTCAAGCCCGTGGAGGCGGCGCGGCTGCAGAAGGCGCTGGAGCGCGCGCGGGCGCGGGTGAAGGCGCCCACCGCGACGGCGCCGACGGCGGCGGCGGAGAAGCCGGCACTGACGCGGCTGCCCATCCCGACGCGGCAGGGGCTGGTGCTGGTGTCGCCGGACTCCATCTCCCACGCGGCGCTGGAGGACGAGCTGGTGACGGTGTTCACCGCGCAGGGCGACTACCTCACCGACTTCTCGCTCAACGAGCTGGCGGACAAGCTGCCCCCGGAGCACTTCCACCGGGTGCACCGCCGCGCGCTGCTCAACCTGTCCCACGTGACGCGGCTGGAGCCGCTGGAGACGGGCGGCTATCTGGCTCGCACGGCGCGGGGCCACTCGGTGGAGGTGAGCCGCCAGTCCGCGCGCGAGCTGCGCCGCATGCTGGGCCTGCGCAAGGGCGCGGAGGACGAGGGCTGAAGCCACGCCCTCCGCGGCTCGCGGGCCCTCAGTTCCAGACGAACAGCCGGTGCACCTGCGCCGCGTCGTCGCCCAGCGTTTCCGTCAGGGCCTGCTTCGCGGGGCCGGGCAGCGCCACGCCGCCTCGCGCGCAGCGGGCCGCGTCCTCCACCGCGAAGGCGGGCGCGGCACAGAACGCGTCCTGCCAGCGCGACATGAGCGAGGCGAAGAAGGTCTGCTCGTAGCCGCGCAGCTGGCCGTCCAGCCAGCCTTCCTTGTTGGGCCGCTCGAACTTCACGGGCCGCACGCCGCCGGGCTCGAAGGTGATGTTGTGCTCGTAGCCGGAGGCCTCCAGGGCGTTCTCCGCCTTCACCGCCAGCGGCGCGTGCCGCTCCTGGAGGATGCCCTGGGCCACCACCGCGAAGTGGTACTCCACGCCCCGCCGCTGCGCGTGGTAGTCGAACGAGCGCGACACGTCGCGGTACTTCGTCACCTCCACCGTCGTCTTGTACTCGACCGTCTTCTTCTGCTGGACGAGGCGCTTCTTCATCACGCCCTTGTCTTCGTAGGACTCCTCCACCGTGTACGGCACCTCCGCCGTCGCGGTGCGGTCCTCGTGGTCCGTGTACGGCACGCGCTCCGTCCACGGCGCCGTCAGCGTCACCGGCTCGCTGATGCGCCGCTCGCTCAGGCTCCCGGCGATGGTCATCGGCGCGTGGCGCTGGGACGCCTCCGAGTACCAGGGCGAGGCCTCGAACGCGCCCGACAGCCGCGTCATCAGGTACTGCACGACGTCGTTGCTGATGCCATCCACGGACACCTGCCACGTGGGCACGCCCAGCGCCTCCGGGAAGACCTCCGCGCTCAAGCCGGGCTGCTGGTAGTGGCCGCAGTAGCGCGACACCAGCTCCGTCCAGTGCGCCGCGCCCCCGGACAGCGTGTGCTTGAGCCGCTCGCACGTCGCCGCGCCGCCCTGCGCCACCGCCTCCTCCATGTCGCGCCGGATGGGCGCCATCTCCGGATGGCCCAGCAGCGCGCGCTTGCGGTCCAGGTGCCACTCCGCCGTCAGCGCGTGGCCCCGCTTCGCCTGCTCGACGATGAGCTGGCGCAGGTGCTGGTGCGTGCCGGCCATCTCCTCCAGCAGCGAGCTCTCCATGCCGCCATCCAGCTTGGAGTTCCACTTCACCTTGTAGGCGAAGAACTGCTCCAGGTTCGCTTCCGCGTCCTCGTCCCGCCCCTCCACCCGCGCCTGCCGCGCCTGGGTGAGCAGCTGCGACAGGCCGCGCCAGCGCAGGTCGTCCAGCGACGCGCGATACTCGGGGTTGTTCGGCTCGTCATTGACGAGCTTCACGTAGACCTCGGCCGCCTCGACGAAGCGGCCCTTCTCCGCCAGGTCGTTGGCCTGGCCGCGGAGGGTCGTGCACGCGGTCAGTGCGCCCGCGCACAGGAGCGCGGGCACGAGGAAGGACCTCCGGCGGGCGCCGGAGCGGAACGAAGCAAGGAGCGAGGCAATCACGGGAACGGCACCCTTCAGCGCGAGGCACGAGGCCTCGCCAGCTGACCTTCAGGATGGCCGGATTATTCACCGCGACGACCCCGTCCCGACAAGGCCCCCCAGCCTTCAGCGATCCACTGGCCAGGTGTGCACCGGCAGCCCCTCCTCCGACAGCTCCAGGTAGCGCTCCAGCAGGGCCGCCAGCGCGTCCTGGCGGGGCATGTGGGCCTCCAGCCGCTCCAGCACCGCCCGCTGCCAGCGCGACCCGGTCCGCTGAATCGCCACGCGCCGGGCGATGATGTCCAGGAGCCCGTCCGCCTCCGCCGCATCCACCCCGGCCTCCAGCAACCCGCGCCTCGCCACCGGCAAGAGCTGCTTCACCAGCTCCACCGCCGGCATCACCCGAGGGCTGGGCGCGGTCTCCGCCGGCCACAGCAGCGCCGCGCCCAGGCCGTAGTGCGCCGCCTGCTTGAAGTTGCGCCGCGCCTGCCAGAAGGGCAGCGCCGGCAGCAGTGCGTCCACCCGCTCCGCGAGCCCCAGCGTCAGCCCCAGCAGGAACGCGCCGTTGGCCACCATGTCCACCGGCGTGGGGCCGGACGGCAGCGCGCGGAACTCGATGCGCACGTGGCCTTCCCCGTGCGGATCATAGATGGCCCGGTTCCACGACCAGACCGTGCCCTGGTGCAGCCGCAGCTCCTCCAGCTTCGGCAGTCCTCCGGCTGCCACCACCTCCAGCGGGGACTCCTGCCCCATCACCGGCAGGAGCGCCGGGTGGAGCGCCACGGCCTCCGCGAACAGCTCGTGCAGGCCCTCGCGCACCCAGCCGTGTCCGAACGTCACGCGCGGGTGCAGGTGCGCGGCCTCGTCGCTGTCGCTCCGGTCGTCGGTGGCCTGCTGGAAGAGCGCCACGCGCGTCTCCTCCCACAGCCGCTTGCCCAGGAACACTGGCGAGTTTCCGCACGCGGCCAGCACCGGCCCGGTGGCCAGCTGCGCGGCGTTGTACACGCGCGCGAAGTCCCCCGGGGCCACGCGCAGGTGGAACTGGAGCGACGTGTTCGCCCCCTCCAGCGTCACGTCCTCCCAGGTGAGGTTGAGCGTGTCATCACCCGCGATGGCCACCTGGAAGGGCCCGTCGCGCCGCTTGCGGATGGCCGAGGCCAGCGCCCGGTAGCGCGGCTGCGGCGTGAGCGCGTTCTTCCCCAGGTCCGCCTGCCGCAGCGTGGGCAGGATGCCCACCGCCGCCACGCGCGCGCCCTCCGTCGCCGCCACGCGCCGCAGCTCCGCCAGCACGTCGTCCAGTTGGGCCTGGAGCGCGGTGAACGGCCGCCCCGCGAGCAGCGAGGGGCGCAGGTTCATCTCCATGTTGAAGCGGTTGAGCTCCAGCGTCAGCCGGTCGTCCTTCGACTTCGCCAGCACCTGCTGGTTCACCGGCAGCGGCGAACCCGCGCCGTCCACCAGCGCCACCTCCAGCTCCGCGCCCATCGTCACGGGCCCCACGCCGAAGCCGGGACGCCGGAGCACCTGTCGCAGCGCCTCCAGGCTCTCCGCGAGCCGCGCCACGAAACGCGTGTGTTCCTCCGGCGTGAACTCCTCCTGCTGGATGGCCAGTCCCATAGGCCCTCCACGATTGGCACGACGCGGCGCACTGGCACGCGCGGTGTCAGCCGCTGGACGCCGCAACGCACCGGGAACCCCACCCGCCCCATGTGCGCGCTCCCTCGTCCGCCCTCCAGGCCGGCGGACCCGGGTGCGCCCGCGCCGGGTGTGTTATCCCAGGTCCCGTCATGCCGGACGCCACCGTCAACCTCTACGACCTGCCCCGCCCCGCGCTGGACGCGCGGCTCGCCGGCTGGGGCTTCAGCCCCCAGTACCGCGAGCGCGTGTGGACGGGCCTGTACCGCGACGGCGTCACCGCGACAGGCGACGTGAAGGGGCTGCGCCCGGACCTCCAGGCCGTGCTCCAGGAGCGAGCGCACCTGGGCACGCTCGCCACGCACCATGAGAGCTTCAGCAGCGACGGGCTCACCCACAAGCTGCTCCTGCGCCTGCACGACGCGCAGACCATCGAAACGGTGTTGATGCGCTTCAAGGGCCGCGCCACCGTGTGCGTGAGCACACAGGCCGGGTGCGCCATGGGCTGCGTCTTCTGCGCCACCGGGCAGATGGGACTGTCACGCCACCTGACACCGGGCGAAATCGTGGGCCAGGTGCTCCACGTCACGCGCATCCTGCGCGCGCAGGGAGAAGCGCTGCGCAACATCGTGCTCATGGGCATGGGCGAGCCCCTGCACAACTACGAGCACACCATGGCCGCGGTGGACATCCTCGTGGACCCCAAGGGCCTGGCGCTGGCGCCGCGCTTCATCACCCTGTCCACCGTGGGCGTGGTGCCCGGCATCCTCCGGCTCGCGGACGAGGCACGCCCGGTGCAGCTCGCGGTGAGCCTCCACGGCGCCACGGACGCGGAGCGCGCCGCGCTGGTGCCCGCGGGCCGACGCTGGCCGCTCCACGAGCTGATGGACGCGTGCCGCTACTACGTGGCCAAGCGCAAGCGCCGCATCTTCTTCGAGTGGACGCTCATCTCCGGCCGCAACGACACCGCGGAGCACGCGCACCACCTGGGGCAGCTGCTGCACGGGATGGACTCGCACGTGAACGTCATCCCACTCAACCCCACGGTGGGCTACGACGGCGGCCCCAGCGTCCCCGACGCGGTGCGTGCGTTCCAGGACGTGCTCACGTCGTACGGCGTGCCCAGCACGGTGCGCCAACGTCGTGGCATCGACATCGACGCGGGCTGCGGCCAGCTCAAGGCCGCCGTGGAGCGCAAGCCCCGCCGCTCCCTTCCCGTCGCGTCCTGAGCAACGTGCGGGGTCGCGCGGCACACCACCCGACCTGACGTGTCACCCCGAAGCGCTAGCGTTCGTCCCGCGCGCACGCACGTAACGAGGTGTGGGCGGCAAGCGGATGTTCATGGGCCCTTGCATGGCATGGGCTCGTGGGCACATTCTTCAAGGCGGCTTCCACGCAACCCCAACGGCTTCTCTGGCGGAGGTGGGCAATGCTTTCCATCCAGGAGCACGGCACGGTGGAAGAGGCGAGCAGCAACCTGCTCGACTTCATCCTGATCCCCGACAACTGGCTTGAGCAGGCGCATCCGCAGCCCGAGGCCTCCGCCACGTGGCCGGCGCCCGACACCCAGTACCAACGGCGCGTGGGCCCGCTGCGCATCTGTGCGTCGGTGGACGTGGCACCGTCACTGGACGTGACGCTCCACATCGCCTTCCGCGCGCCGGGGCTCACGCCGCTCAAGGCGGCGGATCACCTGGAGAACTTCCTCAAGCAGCGCCTGCCGCTGACGCCCAACAGCGAGTGGCAGGTGGAGGTGGACGAGCGCCGGTGGATCCACTTCTCGCGGCGCTACGCGGGCACGCACCTGCTGGCCTGACGGTTACGGCGCCAGCCGGTAGTGCCGCAGCGGCTGCGCCACGTTCTTCACCGGTGTTTCCGTGAGGGGGCCAAACTGGAGCTTGCGCACGAAGGGCTCCTGCGACTGCTTCAGCGCTTCGTGCACGCTCTCCATCACCAGCGTCTCGCGAAAGCCCGCCAGCGACTGCAGGCGCGCGGCCTGGTTCATGCCGCTGGAGAACGCGGTGTAGTTGCGGTTGGGCCCGAAGAGGCCGCAGTTCGCGGTGGCCAGGTTCACGCCCACCGCCACGCCCAGCCCCGGCATCTTCACCCGCCGGCACAGCGCGGCCACCTCCTCGCGCTCGCTCAACTCCGCGGTGAAGGCCTGGATGTTCTGCGCGGCGCGCACGGCGGCCTCCGCGCGGCGCACGCGGTCCGTGTGGAAGAAGGGCGGACCGAAGAGGCCGATGACACAGTCGCCCACCATCTTGTCGAAGACGCCGCCGTGCTGCCAGATGCAGTCCACGGCGCGCGCGCTCCACTCATCCACGAAGCGGCCGATGCTGCGCGGGCTGTCGAAGCCCTGCTCGCAGATGCGGGTGAAGCCGTTGATGTCCGCGAACAGGATGCCCACCTCCTGCTCCTGCGCGCGCAGGTGCCGCGCGTAGTCCGGGTCCTCCAGAAGCGCGTTGATGGCCACCGTGGGGAAGAACTGCGACAGGTGGATGCGCTCGCGGTTGTAGTCCAGCAGGCGCTGGCTCAGCGTGGAGGCCAGCACGCGGATGAGGTCCATCGCGTACGCGGAGAAGCCCTCGTTGCTCCAGACGACGATCTTGCCCAGGGGCTCACTGCGCGTGGCCGCGGAGATGAGCACCGCCTCCGTGGTGCGCCCGTCGAACAGGCGCTTGAGCACGCCCGCGTCCCCGTGCAACAGCCGCGTGCCGTGCTGGTGCAGCAGCGTCTCCAGCTGCGTGCCGGGCTGCTCTCCGCTCTCGTACTCCAGCTGCCCGTGCCGGTACGTGCGGTAGTGCAGCACGTGCGGCTGCACGGCATCGCGGTACAAGAGGAGGAAGCCGGGCAGCCGCACCCGCTGCGCCAGCGTGCGCACCGCGTGGTCCATGCCCGCCTCGAAGACGGGGTTGGCCAGGTGCTCGTTGCACTGGAGGATGAGCTGGTGCTTCTCCGACGCGGTGTGGACCAGCATCAGCACCGTGTCCAGCTCCTCCGCCACCACGTCCAGCGCGCGCAGACGCTTCGCGGTGGTGCCCGCGTCACCGGGCGGCCCCGCGAAGAGCACACCCAGCGTGCCCACCGGTGAACCCGCCACGTCCAGCGTCTGCGTGAGCAGCGTGCCCGTGTCGTGGACGCTCAGTCCCATGGGGCCCGCCAGAAGGCTCCCGGCGAAGACGCCGCCCCAGTCGCCCTCGCTCCAGGTCTGCTCCACCAGCTCCTCGTCGCGCGTGGTGACGGCGATGGCGCGCGCGCCCAGGTGCTTGAGCAGCGTGGGGAAGCAGCGCCGGAAGCATTGGGTGAGCGTCTCGCGCTCTCGAAGGCTCTCCTCCAGGAGGTCGTCCGTGACACGTCCCAGCTGCCGCAGGTAGCGGTACTCGTCCAGGGACAACTCAGCGGGTGGGGACGGGGTCGCCGGGGTCATGTGCGCCCCTTGTACCGCCGCCCGGGGGAACTGTCACAACGCGGGCACGTGCTTCGTGCCGCCCACGACGATGCCGTCCTGGACCTCGATGAGCCAGTAGCCCTCCTTCCCCGCCTGGGTGGAGGAGCCCGCACCGAACAGGTGGGGCCGGTCGTCAGTGGCCGGGTGGTGGTAGCGCTGGTGGATGTGGCCGTGGAGCACCGCGAAGCGCGGGCCCGGCAGCAGCTTCAGGAGCGCGTCCGCGTCATGCAGGCCGTGATGCCAGCCGTCCGCGTGGTTCGCGGAGCCGCGAGGCGCGTGGTGCACCACCACCAGGATGGCGCGGCCGTCCAGCCGGGCGTCCTTCAGCAGGGCCGCCAGGCCTTCGAGCTGCGCGGGGCCCACGGTGCCGTAGGACAGGCCGGGCGTGGGCAGCGGGCGCGCGGAGCACAGGCCCACCACCGCGGCGCCCTCTCCTACCAACCGCACGAAGGGGAACGCACCCTCGCGGCGGTACTCCGGCAGGTCGCTGTCCAGCAGGTCCCCGAAGTGCCGGGCGAAGCGGCCGTCACGCGCGGCGCCGGGGGTGAAGACGTCGTGGTTGCCGGGGATGACGGTGCAGCGCGCGGGCGTGGGGGCCAGGGGCGCGAGCGCGGCGCGGGCGGCGCGGAACTCGCCTTCCAGGGCGTAGGCGGTGAGGTCGCCGGAGAGGATGAAGTGGTCCACGCCGTGCGTGCCCGCCTCGCGGGCGATGGTGGACAGCGTGGCCTGCGCGTTCCGGTAGGCCTTCGCCCGGCCTCCCGCCGTCAGCTCGACGAGCGCCACCCAGCGGCGCCAGCCCAGCTTGCGCAGCGGCAGGGCGAAGTAGTCCTCGGTGATGTGGACGTCGGAGCAGTGAAGGAAGCGCATGGAGGGAGTCACATCCCAGGGAACGGAAGGAAGCGGCGGGGCATTCTCTCCCAGCGCGCGGGGCGGGCGGGGAAGTTATGGTTGCCGCCACGATGCGAGGACGCTTCGCCCCCAGCCCCACCGGCCGCATGCACCTGGGCAACGTGAGAAGCGCGCTCCTGGGCTGGCTCCAGGCCCGGGCCGCGGGCGGCGCCTTCCTCCTGCGCATCGAGGACCTGGACCGCGCGAGATGCCGCCCCCAGTTCCTCCAGGACCTCTACGAGGACCTGCGCTGGCTGGGCCTGGACTGGGACGAGCCGCCGCTCATCCAGAGCGAGCGCGACAGCGTCTACCGCGAGGCCCAGGAGAAGCTCGAGCGCGAGGGGCTCATCTACCCGTGCTTCTGCACGCGCGCGGAGATCGCCCGCGCGGCGAGCGCTCCCCACGGTCTGTCCGACGAAGGCCCGCGCTACCCCGGCACCTGCGCGCACCTCACCGCCGGGCAGATTTCAGAACGCGCCCGCACGCGCGCCCCCGCGTACCGCTTCCGCGCGCGCGAAGGCGAGGTGCGCTTCGTGGACGAGCTCATGGGCCCGTACGTCCAGGACGTGCAGTCGCTGGTGGGGGACTTCGTGGTGCGCCGCAACGACGGCGTGGCCAGCTACCAGCTCGCGGTGGTGGTGGACGACGCGGCCAGCCGCATCACCCACGTGCTGCGCGGGGACGACCTGTTGCCCTCCACGCCCCGGCAGCTCCAGCTCTACGCCGCGCTGGGCCTGCCCGCGCCCTCGTTCCTCCACGTGCCGCTGGTGATGGGCGAGGACGGCAAGCGGCTGGCGAAGCGCGACGGGGCGTTCGCGCTCGCGGAGCTGCGGGCGCGCGGCCGTCCTCCCGAGCACGTCCTGGGCCTGCTCGCCGCATGGAGCGGCCTGGGCGACGGCGGCCCGGTGACGCTGCCCGCGCTCGTCGCGCGCTACCGCACGGACGCGCTCCCTCGCGAGCCGGTGGTGGCGCGCGAGGCACTGCTCCTCGTCGCGCTCGGCCTGCGCTGAGGCCACCCGGCCTTCCGCCCCACCCTTCGGGACGGAGCGGCCGTGAAACAGTGAAACGACGTGGCTTCCCAGGTGCACACCTTCAACCCAGACACGTCCGCCCTGGCCATGCCCCGAGCACGGCTTCGGCGACTCACGGGAAGCGAGGGTGAAGTCCAATGGCAGCCATTGTCGAGAGCGAACGCGCCGGCATCATCCCAGCAGTGCCGGGCAGTGCGTACAAGCTGAGCTGGGGCGCCATCTTCGGTGGCACCTTCGTCGCGCTAGGCGTCTGGATATTGCTCTACACGTTGGGGCTGGCGCTGGGCCTGTCGTCGGTGAACCCCGCCAACGCGGCGAGCGCGAAGTCCGCGGGCATCTTCACCGGCATCTGGAGCGTGCTCGTCCCGTTGGTCGCGCTCTTCGTGGGCGGCATGGTGGCCGCTCGCAGCGCGGGCATCGTGGACAAGGGAGGAGGCGCGCTGCACGGCGCGGTGCTCTGGGGCCTGACGACGCTCCTGGGCGTCATGGTCGTGGGCATGCTGGTGTCCAACGTGCTGGGCGCGGTGTTCAACGTGGGCAAGGCCGCGGTGGGCGCGGGCGGTACCGCGGCGGTGGGGGCCGTGACGGGCGGCGGTGAAGCGGCGAAGGCGTTCGGCCTGGACGCCAACGACGCGCTCGCGCCGGTGAACCAGCGCCTGAGGCAGGAGGGCAAGCCCACCATCACCGCGAACCAGTTGGAGGCCGCGACCAAGGACATCGTCACCGAGGGCGTGCGGCAGGGCCGCATGGACCGCGAGCTGTTGGTGAGCAACATCGCGCAGAACACCAACCTGTCGCGACAGGACGCGGCAGGCGTGGCCGACCGTGTGCAGCAGCAGGTGGACCAGGCCAAGACCAAGGCCGGCGAGGTGGGCCAGCAGGCACAGCAGGGCGCGCTGAAGGTGGCGGACCGCTCCGGCCGCGTCTTCTGGGGCATCTTCGCGGGCCTGCTGCTGGGGCTCGTGGCGGCGGTGCTCGGCGCCACGCTGGGCGTCAGCCGCAAGCAGCGCATCCGCGCGGAAGGCGCGGTGGTGGTGCCTCCGACGACGCCCACGACGCCTGGCTCGCGGCGCGAGGTGTACCCGTAGCATCGGGCGCTCGCGTGCATCCCCGCTTCACGGCCCTTCGTGAGGCGGGTATGACACGCGGGCACCCGGCCCATGGCGTCCTCGCACCGCACCTTCGTCCGCTGGCTCCTCATCCCCGGCCTGAGCCTGGGCCTGTTCCTGCTGTTCGCGCTGGGAGCCGCATGGGTGACGCGCTTCACGGACGCGCCGGAGCTGCCTGAACCGGCCGCGCCGCCGCCAGCACCTCCGCCGCGCGACGACTTCGACGCCCCCGACCCGCGCCGCGTGGAGGTGGTGGAGCCGGTGGTGGAGGCCTCCTCCGGCCGCATCGACGCGGAGGACCTGCGCCTGGCCATCCAGTCCGTGACTCCGCTCGTGCAGCAATGTTTTCAGGACGCCGCACAACGCAACCGGGGCACACAAGAAGTGAAGCTGCGCTTCACCGTGGAGGGCGAGGGCTCCGAGGGGAAGATGAACCGGGGCGAGCTCGTCTCCAGCACCATCCCGGACCCCATGGTGCAGGCGTGCGTGCTGGATTCGCTCCTGGACGCGCGCTTCCCGGCCCCCCACCTGGGAGGGTCCGCGACCGTGCTCCATCCATTCCGGTTCACCGTGCCTGGGGACGCTGGCCCGTGAGGTCGGGTTGCGCGTAAGGTTCAGGCCCCTTCGGCTCCCGCGCATGCCCGTCACCGTCGAACAGCTCGCGCCTTCCCACTCGGACGCCCTGCGCGCGCTCCTGGCGAAGGATCCCGTCCACAACCTCTACCTCCTGGGGTTGCTGGAGGAGTTCGGCATCGCGGCGCCGGAGCGCCAGGCGGCCTTCTCCTTCCACGGCCGCTTCGACAGCGGCGTCCTCACCGCGGCCGTCTTCGTGGGCGGCGAGGGCGGGCTGGTGGTGCCCAGCGCCAGCGACGCCAGCGCCACCGGCGTCATCGCGGACGCGCTCGCCGCCAGCCTCAAGCTGCGCGCCACCGTGGGGGACAAGGCCTCCGTGGACGCGCTGGTGCGCAGCCTCTGTGAAGGCAAGCCGCGCCTGTCCCGCACCCAGAAGCTGTTCAGCGTCTCCGCGGACGACCTGGGCCCCTTCACCAACCCCACCCTGCGCCTGGCCCGCGAAGAGGACGTGCCCCGCCTGGTGCCCCTGGCCCAGGGCTACGTGCGCGAGATCTTCGAGCGGGACCCGCTGGCGGAGGACCCCGCCCACTACGAGGCCCGCGTCCTCCAGCGCGTGCGCCAGCGCCGCACCTACGTGCTGGAGGAGGACAGCGAGCTCGTGTTCAAGGTGGACATCGGCTGCCGCTCGCAGTTCGGCGCGGAGCTGGAGGGCATGTACACGCCCCCGTCCCGCCGCCGCCAGGGCCACGCCACGCTGTGCCTGGGCCAGATTTCCCGGCACCTCTTGTCCTCGCTGCCCCGGCTCGCCATGCGCATCGACGAGCGCGACGAGAGCACCGCCCGCATCGCGCGCAAGGTGGGCTACCACGCCGGCCGCACCCAGCGGCTCGTGCTGGTGGAGTAGTCCCCGGGGCAACGCAGGCAACACCCGCCCGTTGCTCCGGAAACAACACGGATTGCCATAAAGACATGTAAATGACTGAAAACACGCCATCCCAGATGAGGGCATGGCGCTTGCTCCCCCGCGGCGTGGCGCGCGTTCGCGTGCCCGGCGGCCCCAATCACCGCCGCATCCCACGGGAGCAGTTCGATGAAGCGTTTCCAGACGTTGGCGAAGGTGTGCGCGTTCGGTGTGGTGGCGTTGAGCGCGGGGACCGCGGCCGCGTGGCAGTACTACCCGGGCATCGCGTTCAAGGCCGCGTATGCGTCCGACGCGGCGTGCTTCAACGTCCACAGCTACTCGGGCCTCCGCAACGACTGTACGACGACGCGTCTGGCCATCGCCGCCGTGCCGATGTGGACGGTCGGCTACCACCCGACGACGGTGCAGATCTACGGCAACAACAGCTGGTGCGAGACGGAGACCGTCAATGGCGTGGGCAACGCCGGCCAGGTGGGCGCCACCACGTACACGCTGTCCGGCCCCATGGCGTGGCAGACCATCAACACTGGTGACCGCTACGTGTGGGAGGACTTCGCCATCGTCTTCCGCTGCGGCCTGCAGTCGGGCGGCATCATCGGCGGCTTCACCATCGACTGAAGCACGGGCCTGTCCCGCGACACGCGGGCCGCGCGAAGACTTCACCATCCTCCCCTTCGCGCGGTCCGCATCCTCACCCCGAAGCCCCGCGAGCACCCCGATGTCCTCCAGGCTCCAGACCGTCCTCGCCATCGTCAACACCGCCGCCATCGCGGGCGTGGGGCTCACGCTCGCCAGCCACCAGCGCGCCTCCGACGAGGCGATGGAGGAGCTGCGGGCCCAGGTGCACCGCGCCAGCGCGAGCACCGACGCGAACCTCGCCGACCGCCGCGCCGCCGCGGAGACCGCGATGCGCATGTGGGCCGCCAACGCCGCGCGCCCGCCCGCGGCGCCCCACGCACGGCCCGGCCCCCCGGAAGCGGCCCCTTCCGGTGAAGCCGTCGCGGCGGAGGAC
>NZ_RAWN01000119.1:0-30885 GCF_003668895.1 Corallococcus sp. AB045 | reverse complement strand
GTTAACGTCTAGCCGCCGCCCCTCGTGCTTCTTCGCGGCGGCTAGACGTTAACGGTGCCGTCCGACATCTGGCCGAAGCCGGGGTGGGCGGTGACGTGCAGCACCTGCGTGAGCGTGCCCAGGTGCTTGAGCATGCGGGCGACGAGGGGCAGCTTCGCCTCGTCCATGCCCGTCAGCACGTCATCCAGGAGGAAGGGGCGCTTCACCCGGGCGCACGTCTTCTCCACCACCGTCAGGCGCAGCGCCAGATAGTAGAGGTCGATGTCCTTCGGGGACAGATCTCCCACCGGGATGCGGCTGTTCTGCGCGAGCAGGAAGGCGTTGCCCTCGCGGTCCCACTCCACGCCCTGGTAGCGCTTGTCCGTGAGCGCGGTGAGGTACTGCACGCAGCGGTCCTTCAGGAGCGCCTGCACCGACAGCATGTCGAGCGTGAGCACGTCCGCGGCCTGCGACAGCACCAGGGGGGACGGGTCCTCCAGCGGATCCACCGGTGCCGGCGTCTGGCCGGGGGCCGCGACCACCTGCACCGGGGGCGCCTTCGCCAGCGCGATGGACTCCTTCAGCCGGGACAGCTCCCGCTCCACCTCGCGCAGGTCGCGCACGTAGGTGCCCTTGGCGGTCAGCTCCGCGTTGAGCTCCTCCTGCTGCGCGCGCATCTCCTGCCCATCGCGCAGGGCACCCTGGTACTCGGCGGAGGCCTCGAACTCCTCCAGCTGCGTCTGCAGCTCCCCCAGCCGGATGCCGAGCAGCTCCTTCTGCTCCAGCGCCCCGGGGATCTCCGTGTAGTCCTCCAGGTTCAGGGCCTTGACGGCCATGCGCACGGGCGCGTCCTCGAGCTCGAACTCGTCGAGGATCTTCTTCTGCCGCGCGTCCTTGCGGTTGTCCTTGGAGCCCTTGCGCGTGGCGTGCTGCAGGTCGTCCACGTAGCGCAGCGCCATCAGCGCGGCCGTACCGAAGGCGGGGATGTTGATCAGCGCCAGGTAACGCCACATGGGCTGCGCCGCGGCGATGCCCAGGCCCACGCTCAGGCCCATGAAGAGCACGCCCGCGCCCAGGCCGCCCCAGAAGTAGCGGTTCTTCGTGAGCGGCGGCACCTTCAGCGACGCGTCCTCCAGCTCCGGATCACGGTCCGTCTCCAGCCGCGCCAGCGCCTCGTCCCGCCGGGCCACCGCCTTCGGGTAGCGCTTCACGCGCGTGAGGATGTCCAGCGGCAGGCCCAGCGACTCCGGCGAGGGCGCCGCGCGCCAGGCGGTCTCCGCCGCTGAGATGGCCTCCTTGAGCCCCTCACCGCCCTTGAGTTTCGAGTCCGCCTCGAAGATGAGCGACGCCAGCTCGTCCACCTTGAACTGGAGCTGATCCACCGCCTTCGCGATGACGAGCTCCTTCTCCAGCACCTTCACCTTCGCTTCGGCGGCCGGGACGTCCTCCGCCGGCAGCACCTGGGTGGCGGCCGCCAGCGACGGCGTGGCCCCGGAGGCCTTCGCGCCCGCGGCCGCCGCGGCCTTGGCCATGCTCTTGCGGGGCCGGCGCGACGGCAGCATCACCAGTTGGAGGCAGTACACCTGTTCGAAGGTGGTGCGCGGAGGCAGGCCCGCCTGGCCACGCAGGTACTGGTTGATCTCCGATACGTCCGTGGAGACCAGCTCCGGCTGACTGGTGGCCGGGTTGAGCCGGTGCAGCGATCCAGAGCCGCCCAGCTCGCGCAATATCCGGTACGTCATCCCGTCCTGCCCCACGAACGTCAGCGCGGCCTTGCCGGAGCGCCCCGCCGAGCCCACCAGGCTTGAGTCCCCACCCCGGCCATCCGCGAACAGCAGGGACAGCGCCAGGTTCCCGAGCGGCAACACGTCCGCGGTGGGCGGCTTGAGGATGAGGTACCCGGTCTTCAGCGGGAAGCGTCCGGTGGGAGAGAACCCACGGACGTTCTGGATGGCGACCTCGACGAAGTGCATGGCGCGCGCAGTCTAGCCCGAACGAAAAAAGGAGCGTCCAATGAAGGACGCTCCTTCTCTCACGCGGCCGCGAAGGCCGCGAGAGGGTTTCTGCGGACCTACTAGCCCTGAGCGGCGGCGGCCTTGGCGGCCTTGGCGGCGGCCTTCTCAGGATCCACCTGCACGTCCACGCGCGAGGCCTTGCCCTTCAGCTCGCGGAGGTAGAACAGGCGCTTGCGGTTCACGTCGCCGCGGGTGAGGACCTCGATCTTCTCGTAGCGCGGGCTGTGGATGGGGAAGATGCGCTCCACGCCGACGCCGAAGGACATCTTGCGCACGGTGAAGGTCGCGCGGTTCGTGCCCTTGGTCTTGCGGATGACCACGCCCTCGAAGGCCTGCACGCGCTCCTTCTCGCCTTCCTTGACCTTCCAGTGGACGCGAACGGAATCACCCGTGCGGAACGCGGTGATGTCCTTGCGCAGGAACTTGTTTTCGACGTGCTCGATGAGGCTGCGGCGCATGACGGACTCCAGAAAGCGGAACTTGACGCGTAGGACGCGTGGAAAAGAGCGGGCCGTCCTAGCAGAGAGCGCCGGGACGAACAAGCCTGCAACAAAAGGTTCCGCGAGAACGCGCAGGGTTACAACGCTTCTTCTTCCCTGGCGAGCAGTTTCTGATCCGCTTTGCTGAACACCAGCCGCGCGAACAGGTCCGGCCGCCGCTCCTGCGTGAGCTTGATGGCCTTCCACCGGCGCCACCGGGCAATGCGGGCGTGATCGCCGGACTGGAGGGCAGCAGGCACCTCGGCCCCCCGGAAGACAGGCGGCCGGGTGTAGTGCGGGTGCTCCAGGAGGTTTTCCTCGAAGCTCTCCGCCACGGAGGACGCCTCGTTGCCCAGGACGCCCGGCACCAGCCGCGCCACCGCGTCCACCACCGCCATGGCCGCCACTTCGCCGCCAGTGAGGACGAAGTCGCCCAGGGACAGTTCGCCGTCCAGGAAGGGCATCACCCGCTCGTCCACGCCTTCATACCGGCCGCAGACGAGGATCAGCCCGGCCTCGTGCCGCGCCAGCTCCCGCGCCGTGGCCTGCGTGAACGTGGGCCCCCGGGGGCTCATCAGGAGCGCCTTCGCTCCGGGCTGACGGGCCCGGGCTGCTTCGATGGCGGCCACCAGCGGCTCGGGCTTCATCACCATGCCGGCGCCGCCGCCGTAGGGTGCGTCGTCGGTGACGCGGTGCTTGCCCCCGGCGTAGTCGCGCACGTCGGTGAGCGTGACGGAGAGCAGCCCCTTCTCCTGGGCCTTTCCGAGGATGCTCGCGCCCAGGTAGCCGGACACCATCCCGGGGAACAGCGTGAGCAGCTCCACGCGGTAGCTCACCCGCCGTCTCCAGACTCCTCCGGCGGCTCGTCCGCATCCAGGTACTCCGGAGGCCGGATCACGATGCGCCCCGCGGGCACGTCCACCGCCGGCACGAACTCATCCGCGAAGGGCACCACCAGCTCCGGCCGGCCCTTCGCGCGGATCACCAGGTTGGGCACTTCACCGGTGGCCCAGACCTCCTCCACCGTGCCCAGGGAGGCGCCCTGTTCGTCCACGGCGTTCAACCCCACGAGGTCGCCCTGGAAGAACTCGCCCTCCTCGGGCGGCTCCAGGTCCTCGCGGTAGACGAACACCTTCGCGCCCACCAATGCCTCGGCGGCCGTGCGGGACGCCACGCCCTCGAAGAACACCAGATCCTCCTTGTTGGCGGGACGGAAGGTCTCCAGGGCGTACTCGCGCTCTTCGCCAGAGCGCAGGCGCAACCAGACACGCTCGACGGTGCCGAGCGTCTCCGAGGCGGGGTCGAAGCTTCTGACCGCCACCTCGCCGCGCAGCCCGTGCGCACGGGCCACGTAGCCCAACTCCAGACAGGCCTGCGCGCTCACTGCGCGGCGTCCGGAGCGGGCGGCGCCGGGGGAGAACCCGGAGCGCGGCGATCGTCGAGTATCTCCAGGCGGACCTTCTGGCCCTGCTTCTGGGCGGCGGCGTTGATCAGCGTCCGGAGGGCGTTCACGGTGCGCCCATCACGTCCGATGACCTTGCCGACGTCCTCGGGGGCGACCTTCAGCTCATAGAGCCGGCCGCCATCCGCCTCGGAGATGCGCAAAGTGACCTGGTCGGGTTGATCAACCAGGGCCTTCGCCAGATACGTGAGCAGCGGCTCCACGTCTTGTCCAGACGGGGGCGTGCTCAGGCGGTGGTCGCCGGGGCCTGCTTCTTCGCCGTCTTGATCAGGTCCGCGACCGTCTCGGAGGGCAGCGCGCCGCTCTTCAGCCAGTAGTTCAGCCGCTCCTCGTTGAACTGCACCTTCGCGGGGCTGTGGTTGGGGTCGTAGGAACCGACCTGCTCCAGGAACTTGCCGTCACGCGGGCTGCGCGAGTCGGTGGCAACCACGTGGTAATACGGCATCTTCTTGGCGCCCGCGCGGGCAAGACGGAGGACAACGGCCATGGATCGCTCCAGCGAAATCGTGTGACTTCTACGGTAACAGTGCGGAGGGGGGCGCTCTTAGCGCCCTGCCGACTGGATTGTCAAGGAAGCTCGGGTGCTTATGTCACGTCGGGGCTTCCGCGGCCGTCTCGTCGCGATTGGCGAGCTGGCCACAGGCCCCGGCGATGTCCCGGCCCCGGTTCTTCCGGATGTATGCCGCGACGTGCGCCTCGGCAAGGATGGCCCGGAACTCCTCGGCCCGCTGCTCGCCCGTCGTCTGGAACCCCAGGCCGGGGTTCTCGTTGTACGGGATCAGGTTCACCTTCGCGGGAATGTCGCGCAACAGCTCCTTCAGCCGGTGCGCGTCCTCGTCGCTGTCGTTGAATCCTTTGAGCAGCACGTACTCGAAGGTGATGCGGCGGCCCTGGCGCAGGGGGAACTTGCGGCAGGCATCCAGGAGCGCCTGGATGTTCCACTTGCGGTTCACCGGCATCGTCTGGCTGCGCTGCTCGTCCGTGCTGGCGTTGAGCGAGATGGCCAGCTTGACGTCCGTCTCCTGGCCGAAGCGCTCAATCATGGGCACCAGGCCCACGGTGGAGACGGTGATGTGCCGGTGGCTGAAGTTGGGCCCCTCCTCCGACTGGAGGATGGCGAGCGCCGTCTTGAGGTTCTCGAAGTTGTGGAGCGGCTCGCCCATGCCCATGAACACCAGGTTCGTGAGCGGACGGAGCGTCTCCAGGCTCTCGTTGCGGCGCACCTCGCGGTTCACCGCGTGCACCTGGGCGACGATCTCTCCAGCCGTGAGGTTGCGCTTGAGGCCCAGCGTGCCCGTCATGCAGAACGAGCAGGCCATGGCGCAGCCCACCTGCGTGGACACGCAGAGCGTCTTGCGGTCCTCCGCCGGCATGTAGACGGACTCGATGAAGCGCCCGTCGCGCGTCTTGAAGCGGTACTTGATGGTGCCGTCGACGCTGCGCTGCTCCAGGTCCTTCACCAGCGGGACGATCTCCGCCTTGACCCTGAGCTTCTCGCGCAGGGCCTTGGACAGGTCCGTCATCTCGTCGAACGAGGTGGCGCCGCGCTGGTGCAGCCAGCGGTAGAGCTGCGCCGCGCGGAACGGGCGCTCGCCCAGCTGCTCGCTCAGGAACAGCGCGAGCTTCTCGCGCGACAGGCTGGCCACGTCGACCAGCTTGGCGGGGGCCGGCACCGGCAGGGGCTCGGTGACAGGGAGGGCGGTGGCGGTAGGCTCGGACATCGTTCAGTCGGGGCTAACGGAGGGCAATGGGGCGTGCTTCCCACAAGAAGGCACGGCAAGTCAAAGGAGTGCCCGCCCCCTTCCCTGCCTACCCCTTCGAGTCGTGGTGCTCGGCGACGCCGCGCTTCCAGTAGCCCGTCACCCGCATCCAGCTCTTGTTCAGACCGCGCTCGTTCACCAAGTGTTCCCGGATGGGCTTGAGCGACGTGGACTCGCCCGCCACGAACACGAACCCGTCCCCCGCGGGCTGGGTCCAGGCGCGCAGCGCGTCCTCCAGGTGCTTCGTGGAGCCAGCCTCCGCGCCGCCCCGGTGCAGCCAGGTGACCTTCACGTCCGCCTGGCTGACGAGGGGCTGCTCCTCCGCCGCGTCAGCTACCTCGATGAAGGCGAACGCGCGCTTGCCCGCCGGCAGCTCCTCCAGGCGCCGCGCGATGGCCGGCAGCGCGCTCTGGTCCCCCGCGAGCAGGTACCAGTCGAAGTCGTCCGCCACGTCGTGCGTGCTGCGCGGACCGCCAATGCCCATGAAGTCGCCGGGCTTCGTCTGCTGCGCCCACTGGGACGCGGGGCCTTCTCCGTGCAGCACGAAGTCGATGTCCAGCTCCCCGGCCTTCGGGTCGAAGCGCCGCGGCGTGTAGTCGCGCGACGCCGGCTTCTCGAGCCCTTCCGGCATGGACAGGCCGTTGGGCCCCACCACCGGCATGTTCGGCTTCTTCACGCCAGGCTTCGCGAAGAAGCACTTCACGTGGTCATCCGCGCCAGGGGACGTGAAGCCCTCCAGCTCCGGGCCCCCCAGCGTCACGCGCACCATGTGCGGCGACAGCCGCGTCACGCGAAGGACTTCCAGCAACCGCAACTTCACCGGGAACGGCCCACGACGGGCCACGCGCTCCGAATCGCCGCTCATGCGTGCTTCCTTGCCGATTGTGATTTTCATTATCGGTAGCAAGGAGCGTCCGGCAGGGCAACCGGATACGGAGCGCGGAAAAGACGACGGCCCGGGTCCGCGCCTCGTGGGGCGTGGACACCGGGCCGCTGTCACCAGGCTGGAAGCTGCTCAGCCCTGGATCTCGGTCTCGCGGAAGAAGTACGCGATCTCGTTCTTCGCGTTCTCCAGGCTGTCCGAGCCGTGGACCGTGTTCGCGTCGATGCTCTGGGCGAAGTCCGCGCGGATGGTGCCCTTGTCGGCCTTCTTCGGGTCCGTGGCGCCCATCAGGTCGCGGTTCTTCAGGACGGCGTTCTCACCCTCCAGGGCCATCAGGACCACCGGGCCAGAGATCATGAAGGACACCAGGTCCTTGAAGAACGGCCGGGCCTTGTGGACGGCGTAGAAGCCCTCGGCCTCGGTCTGGGACAGCTGCTGCCGGCGGATGGCGACGGGCTTCAGGCCCGCCTTCTCGAACCGGGCGATGATCTCGCCGACGTGGTTGTTCTTCACTCCGTCGGGCTTGATGATGGAAAGCGTGCGCTCGATGGCCATGGTGTTTGGCTCCTCGTGTGTGTGTCGTGTGAAAGGTTCGGCTTAGCGCTTCGGGGGGCCGCGCTTGACGGCCTCCTGCAGCGTGGTGCCCAGCTCGGCGGGGCTGGCGGCCATCAGGATGCCCGCGGCCTCCATCGCCTTGATCTTCTCCGAGGCCGTGCCCTTGCCTCCGGAGATGATGGCGCCCGCGTGGCCCATGCGCTTGCCCGGGGGCGCGGACTGACCGGCGATGAAGCCGGCGATGGGCTTGGTGAACTCGCGCTTGACGTACTCGGCGCCCTCTTCCTCCGCGCTGCCGCCGATCTCACCGATCATGATGACGGCGTCCGTCTCAGGGTCGGCCTGGAAGAGCTTCAGCACGTCCACGAAGTTGGTGCCATTGACGGGGTCGCCGCCGATGCCCACCGCGGTGGACTGGCCCAGGCCCAGCTGCGTCAGCTGGTGCACGGCCTCGTAGGTCAGCGTGCCGGAGCGGGACACCACGCCGATGCGGCCCGGCTTGTGGATGTGGCCCGGCATGATGCCGATCTTGCACTTGGCGCCGGGGGTGATGACACCCGGGCAGTTCGGGCCGATGAGGCGCACGCCCGGCTTGCCCTGCAGGTAGCGCTTGGCGCGTACCATGTCGTTGACCGGGATGCCCTCGGTGATGGTGATGATGAGGGAGATGCCCGCGTCCGCGGCCTCCATGATGGAGTCAGCGGCGAAGGGCGGCGGCACGAAGATGACGGACGTGTTCGCGCCCGCCTGCTTCACCGCGTCGGCCACCGTGTTGAACACGGGGACCTTGCCCTCGAAGGAGGTGCCGCCCTTGCCCGGCGTGACACCGCCCACAATCTTCGTCCCGTACTCCAGCATCTGCTTGGCGTGGAACGAGCCCGCCGAGCCGGTGATGCCCTGGACGAGGACCTTCGTGTTCTCGTTGACGAGGATGCTCATGGCGTTCTTTCAGGAAAGAGGGAGCGAAGGCCCTACTTGATGGCCGCCACGGCCTTCTCGGCCGCCTGGCGCAGGTTGTCCGCGGGGGTGATGGCGAGGCCCGAGTTGCGGAGCAACTCCTTGCCCTGCTCCACGTTGGTGCCTTCCAGGCGAACGATGAGCGGGATCTTCAGCTGCACTTCCTTCGCCGCCGCGATGATGCCGTCCGCGATGACGTCACACTTCATGATGCCGCCGAAGATGTTGACGAGCACCGCCTTGACCTGCGGATCCGCGAGGATGAGCTTGAAGGCCGCCGTCACCTTCTCCTTGCTCGCGCCGCCGCCCACGTCCAGGAAGTTGGCCGGAGCGCCGCCCACCAGCTTGATGGTGTCCATGGTGGCCATGGCCAGACCCGCGCCGTTCACCATGCAGCCGATGTTGCCGTCCAGCGCGATGTAGGCCAGGTCGTACTCCTTGGCCTGCGTCTCGCGGGGCTCCTCCTCCGCCAGGTCGCGGTACTCCAGCAGGTCCTTGTGCCGGTAGAGCGCGTTCTCGTCGAAGGTCACCTTCGCGTCGAGCGCCACCACGCCGCCGCTCTTGCGGATGACCAGCGGGTTGATCTCCACGAGGGACGCGTCCGTCTCCATGTACATCCGGTAGAGCGCGGAGCAGAACTGGACGAACTTGTTCACCGTGGGGCCCGACAGGCCCAGCCCGAAGGCCAGCTCGCGGCCCTGGAAGTCCGCGAAGCCCACCGCGGGGTCCACGACGGCGCGGAGGATCTTCTCCGGGTGCTTCTCCGCCACTTCTTCAATCTCCACGCCGCCCTCGGTGGACGCCATGAAGGTGACGCGGCTGGTGGCGCGGTCGAGCGTCACGCCCAGGTACAGCTCCTGGCCGATGTCGAGACCTTCCTCGATGTAGACCTTGTGGACCTTCTGCCCTTCCGGGCCGGTCTGGATGGTCTTGAGCATCATGCCCAGGATCTGCTGGGTGAGCGCCTTGGCCTCCGCGGGGCTCTTGGCCAGCTTCACGCCGCCGCCCTTGCCGCGGCCACCCGCGTGGATCTGCGCCTTCACGACGACGACAGGCGTGGCGAGCTCCTTCGCCGCGGCCTCGGCCTCATCGGGAGAGAGCGCGAGGATGCCGCGCGGCGTGGGCACGCCATACTTCCGGAAGAGTTCCTTGCCCTGGTACTCGTGGATCTTCATCGAATCTCCGGGTGGGACGAGGGGAGACGAGGACAACCCCTACACGGGGCGTCAACGCGGGCCCTCATTGCGCAGAAAACGACGGATGGCAAGGCCGTTTGGCCTCCAGCGTCGCGACGGGACACAGGCTCCGCCCCTCAGCAATAACACCCGGTGTCCGGGCGAATGAGGCGGCCTTCATCCAAACGGCTACGGCCCCGCCCGGCACCCCAGCGACAGGGGGCGCAGGCACGGGGCCGCGAGCAAGCCAGGACGGCGTCCGGGAGGGTTACCCCGGGCCGGCGGAGGCCTTCTGCTCCTCTTCCTTGAAGAAGATGTCCTTGATGATCAGCTTGCTCACCTCGCGGTTCATCACAGCGATGGAGGTCGTGAGGGGGATCTCCTTCGGGCAGACCTTCACGCAGTTCTGAGCCTTGCCGCAGTCCTGGATGCCGCCGGGGCCCATGAGGGCGCGCGTGCGCTCCTCCGCGTTCAGCTTGCCCGTGGGGTGCATGTTGAACAGGCGGGCCTGGCTGATGGGGGCGGCGCCGATGAAGTCGTTGTCCAGCGTCACCTGGGGGCACGCCTCCAGGCAGCTGCCGCAGGTGATGCACGTGGACAGCACGTACATCACGGAGTGGTCCTTCTGCGACTGGCGCGGGCCGGGGCCCAGGTTGTACGTGCCGTCGACGGGGATCCACCCCTTCACGCGCTTGAGCGACTCGAACATGCGGTCGCGGTCCACGGTGAGGTCACGCACCACCGGGAACTTCTTCATCGGTTCCAGGGTGATGGGCTGCTGGAGCTTGTCCACCAGGGCGGAGCACGCCATGCGCACCCGGCCGTTGATGTTCATGGCGCAGCTGCCGCACACCTCCTCGAGGCACGCGGAGTCCCACACCACGGGGGCCACCTTCTTGCCCTCCACGGTGACGGGGTTGCGCTGGATCTCCATCAGGCAGGAGATGACGTTGGCGCCCTTCGCATAGGGAACCTTGAACTCTTCGAAGTGGCCGGGCTTGTTCGGATCATCCTGCCGCCAGATGCGGAAGGAGATGGTCTTCGAGCTGACGGCGCTGGCCTGTGCGGTGTCCATGGTGCGGCTGCCCTTCCCTTCACTGCCAAATCAGGTGGCGGAAACCCGCGCCTGGAAGCACGCGGGCCCGGAAAGAAAACGAACGCCTTACGCGTACCACCGGGGCTCGGGCTCCAGCACCGGCGTGGGCAGGTCCTGGTAGGAGATCTGCGGGCCCTGGGCGGCGTAGGTGGCGATGGTCGTCTTCGCCCACTTCTCGTGGCGCTGGCGCCACAGGGCCATCCACTCCGGATCCTTGGTCGGGTCCTTCACCTTGGGCTCCGGCAGGGAGAAGTCCGGCTTGTAGTGGGCGCCGCGGCTCTCGTCGCGCAGGAGCGCGCTGGTGGCGATCACTTCGCCCAGCTCCAGCATGTTCCACACCTGGTTGGTGTACGAGAGCGCGCGGTTGGCGACGACGCCCGTGTCCAGCACGTTGACGTTGTTCCAGCGCTGCTTGAGCTCGCGGACGCGCTCGATGGTCTTCTTCAGGCGGTCGTTGTAACGGACGACGGTGCAGTTCTCCGTCATCACCTCGCCCAGCTCCTTGGCGATCTGGTACGGGTTCTCCTGTCCGTTCATCGCCTTGATGGTGGCGAAGCGGTCCTGCCAGTACTTCTTCGCGTCCGCGAAGTACTTCTCCGGCATCGCCGCGGCGCTGGTCTCCTGGTTCTTGGCGAAGGCCACCATCGCCGGGCCGCCGATCATGCCGGAGTAGATGCAGGACAGGAGCGAGTTGGCGCCCAGGCGGTTCGCGCCGTGGAAGGCGTAGTCCGCCTCGCCGGCCGCATACAGGCCGGGGATGCGCGTGCTCTGGTTCACCGGGCTGCCGTCTAGCGGCGTCTGGGTGCGCGAGTCGGCCTCGAAGGAGACGTGCAGGCCGCCCATCGAGTAGTGCATGCCCGGGAAGATGACCATGGGCGTGTGGCGCGGATCATCTCCGACGAACTTCTCGTAGATCTCCATCACGCCCTTGATCTTCGCGTCGAGCGTCTTGGCCGGGATGTGCGTCACGTCCAGGTACACACCGTCGCGCCCGCCCAGGCCCATGCCCAGGTCGCGGCAGACCATGAAGATCTCGCGCGTCGCCACGTCGCGCGGCACCAGGTTCTTGTACTTGGGGTACTTCTCTTCCAGGAAGTACCAGCGCTCGCTCTCCGGGATCTCCCGGGGGTTGCGCGTGTCACCCTTCTTCTTGGGCACCCAGACGCGGCCGCCCTCGCCGCGCACGGACTCGCTCATCAGGCGCAGCTTGTCCTCGCCCGGGATGGAGGTGGGGTGCACCTGGATGAACTCGCCGTTGGCGTACAGCGCGCCTTCCATGTACGCGCGGCCCGCGGCGGTGCCGGTGTTGATGATGGAGTTCGTGGAGCGCCCGAAGACGATGCCCGGACCACCCGTGGCAAGGCACACCGCCTCCGCCGGGAAGGTGCGGATCTCCATGGTGCGCAGGTCCATGGCCACGCTGCCGATGCAGCGGCCGGACTCGTCCTTCACCGTGCCCAGCCACTCCCAGTACTCGTACTTGGTGACCTTGCCCTCCGCCTCGTAGCGGCGGACCTGCTCGTCCAGCGCGTAGAGCAGCTGCTGGCCGGTGGTGGCGCCCGCGAACGCGGTGCGGTTGTGCAGGGTGCCGCCGAAGCGGCGGAAGTCCAGCAGGCCTTCCGGCGTGCGGTTGAACGTCACGCCCATGCGATCCAGCAGGTAGATGATGCCGGGCGCCGCGTAGCACATGCCCTTCACGGACACCTGCTCCGCGAGGAAGTCGCCGCCGCGCAGCGTGTCCTTCACGTGGATGTCCGGGTGGTCGCCCTCACCCTTCGTATTCACCGCGCCGTTGATGCCGCCCTGGGCGCAGACCGAGTGGGAACGCTTGACGGGGACGAGCGAGAGCACGTCCACCTGGTGACCCGCCTCCGCCAGCTTGATCGTCGTCATCAGCCCGGCGAGACCGCCGCCCACCACCGTGAATCGCGCTGCTGCCGCCATCATCGTCTCCTTGACCACCGGCAGCCGGGGGGGGTGCCTTCACGGGGGGCCGCTGAAGTCCTGCTTCGCGACGCTGCCCCGCTCCCGTGCCAGGTGCGAGTCCAACACGCTAGTTAACTTGGAAAAATACCGCCGCAAGGACGGTGGGCCGGGGGATAAGCCCGGATCATTCACGGCATCAGGCGGGGCCCGCCAGCAGCATCCGGCGGGCCCTGCCGACGACCGGGGACTACAGCTTCACGAGGTCGACGGTGCCCTTGACGGAGGTGAAGGACTTGTTCAGCTCGGCCTTCTCCGCGTCGTTCAGCTCCACCTCGATGATCTTCTCCACGCCGCCCGCGCCAATCTGGGCGGGGACGCCGAAGAAGAAGTCGTTGATGCCGTACTGGCCCTTGAGCAGGGCGGCGGCCGGCAGCACGCGCTTGCGGTCGAAGAGGAAGCTCTCCGCCATGGCGATGGAGGAGGAGGCCGGGGCGAAGTAGGCGCTGCCCGTCTTGTACAGGCCCACCAGCTCCGCGCCGCCCTTGCGGGTGCGGTCGATGATGGCGTCCAGCTTGTCCTTGGCGATGAGCTGGGTCAGGGGCACGCCGCCCACGGTGCTGTGGCGCACCAGCGGGACCATGTCGTCGCCGTGGCCGCCGAGCACCAGCGCCTCCACGTCACGGATGGAGCAGCCCAGGGCCTCGGCCACGAAGCACTTGAAGCGGCTGGTGTCCAGCACGCCCGCCATGCCCACGACCATGTTGTCCTTCAGGCCGGCGATCTTGTGGAGCGCGAACACCATCGCGTCCAGCGGGTTGGCCACGTTGATGACGAAGGCGTCCGGGGCGTGCTGCTTGATGTTGCCCGCCACGTCCTTCATGATCTTCAGGTTGACCTCGAGCAGGTCCTCGCGGGACATGCCGGGCTTCCGGGGCACGCCGGCCGTGATGATGATCACGTCCGAGCCCGCGACGTCCTTCCAGTCCGTGGAGCCGGTGACGCGGCTGTCGTAGCCATCCACCGCGGACAGCTGGTTGATGTCCAGCGCCTTGCCCTTGACCAGACCCTCGGCCGCCGGGATGTCGTAGAGCACCACGTCGCCAAGGTTTTTCTGGACCGCCAGCAGCGCCAGGTTGCCGCCGATCTGACCGCCACCGATGAGGCCGATCTTCTTCTTCTTGTGAGCCATGGTTTCGCCCTCCTGCTTTGGGGTGGGGACTACATGTGCTTGATGATGGCCTGACCGAACTCCGAGCACTTCACCTCGGACACGGTCTCCTTCGTCTCCAGCTTCATCAGGCGCGCGAAGTCGTACGTCACGGTGCGCGCGGCGATGGCCTTGTCCATGCCCTTGATGATCAGGTCCGCGGCCTCGTGCCAGCCCATGTGGCGGAGCATCATCTCGCCGGACAGGATGACGGAGCCCGGGTTCACCTTGTCCAGGTCCGCGTACTTCGGCGCGGTGCCGTGGGTGGCCTCGAAGACGGCGTGGCCGGAGACGTAGTTGATGTTGCCGCCCGGCGCGATGCCGATGCCGCCCACCTGCGCCGCGAGCGCGTCCGACAGGTAGTCGCCGTTGAGGTTGAGCGTGGCGATGACGTCGAACTCGTCCGGACGGGTCAGCACCTGCTGCAGGGTGATGTCCGCGATGGAGTCCTTGATGATGACCTTCCCGGCGGACACCGCGGCCTTCTGCTCGGCGTTGGCGGCGTCCTCACCCTTGGCGGCCTTGGTGGCCTCCCACTGGTCCCAGGTGTAGACCTTGTCACCGAACTCACGCGCCGCGAGGTCGTAGCCCCACTTGCGGAACGCGCCTTCGGTGAACTTCATGATGTTGCCCTTGTGGACCAGCGTGACGCTCTTGCGCTTGAGGTCCACCGCGTACTGGATGGCCGCGCGCACCAGGCGCTCCGTGCCTTCCTGGGACACGGGCTTGATGCCGATGCCCACGTTCGCCGGGAAGCGGATCTTGCCCGCCTCCTTGGGGAACTCCTGCTTCAGCCAGCCCAGGAACTTCTCCGCCTGCGCGGTGCCGGCCTCGAACTCGATGCCCGCGTAGATGTCTTCCGTGTTCTCACGGAAGATGACCATGTCCACCTTGTCCGGCTGCTTCACCGGAGAGGGCACGCCCTTGAAGTAGCGCACGGGGCGCAGGCAGACGTACAGGTCCAGCATCTGGCGCAGCGCCACGTTCAGGGAGCGGATGCCACCGCCCACCGGCGTCGTCAGCGGGCCCTTGATGCCCACCAGGTACTCGCGGAACGCGGCGACCGTCTCGTCCGGCAGCCAGTTGTTCACCTGCTTGAAGGACTTCTCGCCGGCCAGCACTTCGTACCAGGAGATCTTCTTCTTGCCGCCGTAGGCCTTCTCCACCGCCGCGTCAAACACGGCCTGCGAAGCCTTCCAGATGTCGCGGCCAGTGCCGTCGCCCTCGATGTAGGGGATGATCGGGTTGTTCGGAACGGTCAGCTTGCCGTTCTGCAGGGTGATCTTCTCGCCAGAGGGAGGCGCCATGAACGCAAACTCCTGATTGAGACCGGGGTCTTGAGAGGCGGCGGATAGTCGGGAACCCGCCCCCGGTCGTCAAGGAGTTTGGCCGCACGTCCCCCTGGGTTGGACGCACCCGGGGGGTCCCGCGCTTATCGCAGCCAATGGTCCGGAAGCAGGATCGTTCTTCCGGACTTGGACGCGCGGCTAGAAGCTCGCGAGCCCGGGCGCTGGCAGGACGACGCTCACGGCCGTCCCCTCCTCCAGGCGATCCACCGCCAGCTCGCCGCCCATGGCGTCCACCAGCTCCCGCGCGCGGGCAAGCCGCCGCTGGGTGCCGCCCACGCGCAGGGGCGACAGCACCACCGAGTGCGTCTCCCGTTCGGACAGGCTCACGCCCGGCATCACCACCTGGAAGCGCGGGCCCGTATCCCCGAAGTCGTCCGGCGGATCCACCACCACGCGCACGGAAGGCGCAGTCGGCGGGGCCACGTCCGCCGCGTGGGCGACGAGCAACAGGAGCACCTGCTCCAGACGGCGCCGGCTGACCCGGGCGATCACCGGATCCTCGGGGAGATCCAGCGCCACCTCCATGCCGCGCAGCCGCCGCGTCGCGCCGAGCAGCCCCAGCGCGTCCCGCACGCACACCGCCACGTCCACCTGGAAGACGTCTGGAAGGTCCACGGACTCGAGCCCCTGGCCACCGGACGAGGCTCCCGCGTCCGCCGGCGATCCCTTCACATCCAGCGCTGCGCTCATTCGCGGCTCACTTCCCCAGCCAGTCCCAGAAGTACCGACCATAACGGCCCCCCCTGACAGGGTCCATTGCCCGTCAGCCCCGGGCCGCCACCACTTATTCACGTGAAGGAGGGTTACAGCCCTGCGCCACATTGCTGATAATGATGCGCACGCTGGGTCCGTATTGCTCCTCGGAAAACCCGTATACGTCCGGTCCACTACGACCCAGGGTGAGTCAGGGGCGGGGACAGAAAAACAGCCCAGGCATATAAATTCGATTTGACTGTTACGGCCGAGATCTTCAATATGTCTTCCCAGAATCCAGAGCCGTCAGCGTCTCCAGTGAATCAGGGAGGAAGTGTTGTGCTCGCAACATCGCCGACCACGAACGGTAGCGCTGCCCGCAAGAGGGGAGTCCTGACGATGGATGGAGGGATCCCGGCGTCCTCGAAGTTCCGGCATGCGATCGAATTCGGCAGTGGCGACGCGTTGCGCAACGTGATTCCCCTTCCCCCCGCTGAAGCCGCCCTGGATGACTCGGGCTACTCGCTGCACGGCAGCGGCCCCACGGCCATCACCTGCGCGGTGGGCCGCCCGGACGCGGTGCTGGGTGAAGTGACGCGGCTGTCCCCGACGGTGGTGTGGGTGGCCCCGCGGCAGCCGCTGGCGGACCCGACCGAGTCGCGCACCTTCCCGGTGTACCTGGCGTGCAACGGCGCCACGATTGGTCCGCTCAATGGCGCCTTCATCCGGACGGACATGGACGTCCCGAACGCGCCGGTGGGGCTGCAGCTGGTGGGCGTGACGCTGGAGCAGGGCCGTCAGATCCTGGGCTTCCTGTCGGACGCGCTGCGCCAGGGCGTGGCGGTGCCGGCGGCCTCCGCGCTGCCCGTGCAGGACATCATCACGGACGCGGAGCGGATCCGCTCCATCTTCACCGCCATCTGCGCGTCCGGGAACAAGGGCGTGCTGCGCCGCCAGGGCCGGGTGGTGCGCATGGTGCTGGAGCGCTTCCACTCTTCTTCTGGTCAGCTGGAGTGGCGCACGGAGGAGTCCACGCCGGACTTCGGCGAGCCGGCGTACGACATCGACGTCATCGGCTACAACTCCGCGTACCGCCTGCGCGTGGAGACTGGCCGCACCGAGGGCGACCGCCTCTTCACGCCCCTGCCCGAGCAGCTGTTCCGCATCCGTCACCGCTGGCACCGCCGCGTCACCGCCCCCGAGGGCGTGCACGCCCGGTTCCACCACCCGCTCTGGCGGGAGCAGGGGCTGATGCGCCGCGAGGTGCTGGATCTGTCGTTCTCCGGCCTGTGCATGCGCTGCCAGCCGCAGGACCTGCTCTTCCCCGGCCTGCTGCCGCCCCTCATCGAGCTGGAGCTGGGCGACGGCCAGCGGGTGAGCGTGCGCGGGGAGATCCGCTACGTCAGCGGCCTGCGCGCGGACGGCACCGTGCTGTGCGGCCTGAGCGTGCTGCCCTACTCTTCCGACGAGGCGCGCTGGGTGCGCTTCGTGTCCCAGACGATGTCCCCGGCCACGCGCACCAGCGAGGGCCTGGTGGATGAGCTGTGGGACCTGTTCAACCGCTCCGGCTTCTTCAGCCTGGGCGGCAGCACCCCGGCGGAGTTCGAGGAGCTGAAGCAGAACTTCGCGTCGCTCGCGAAGCGCGCCGCGGAAGTGCCGCAGCTGTTCTGCAACGCGGTGTGGCCGTCCGAGCGCGGCATTGAAGCGACGCTGTCCTTCACCAAGCCGTACCGCAACGCGTGGCTGGGCCACCAGGTGGCGAAGCGGCCCGGCAAGCCGCCGGAGGGGTTGAAGGAGGCGGGCGCCATCATGCGCGACCTCTACCTGCGCACCTTCGAGCACCCGCAGAGCGACCCGGACTTCCACTGGGTGGTGGCCTACGTGGAGGCCCTCAACCCGTGGATCAACAAGGCGCACGTGAAGTACGCGCAGCGCCAGATGGAGGCCGGTTCGTCCCTGGCCTTCACGCGGAAGATCCAGAAGATGAAGGCCTTCAGCAACGAGCTGACCGGCCGCGTGCACCCGTACACGGTGGGTCCCGCCACCGCGAGCGAGCTGAGCCTGCTGGCGGCGACCATCGCCCAGCAGTTCCCCGAGTGCTACGTGCAGTCGTTGGACCTCACCCGCGACCGGCTGGACATGGGGCCCGTCACGGCGAAGTGGAAGAGCTTCGGCATGGAGCGCGAGCGCACCGTCCTGGTCGCCCGCCGTGATGGCGTCCCCCACGCCGCCGCCGTGGTGGAGCTGGGCCAGTTGGGCGCGAACCTCTTCCGCCTGCTGGACAACACGCGCCTGTTCTCCCTGCTGGGGGATGGAACGCGCGCGTACTCGGCGCTCCTGGACGCGGCCCGCCGCTGGTACGCCGCGCGCAACCGCCCCTCCTTCCTCTATCTGCGCGAGGACGAGGGTGGCGACTACGTGCAGGAGTGCGGCCTGCACGACGGGCCGGATCCCTACCTGTGGATCATCTCCGCCAAGCTCGTCCCGGACTTCCTGGAGCACATCAGCGAACTCACCATCGGGCGCCGTGGTGCCCACTCCCGTTGAGGATTCCCCCCATGACCAAGCCCCTCGTCGAAGAGCAGTACCTCCCCCACGTCACCGACGTCCGTCACCTGCTGGCGACCGGTCCCCACGTGACGACGCTGCTGGACCCCAACGTGGAGCCCGCCCTGCTGGAGGCCTTCCTCATCCAGCTGTGTGCCCTGGGCGTCTACATGACGGAGCCCGTGGACGGGTGGATCCGCCGCGCCGGTGAGGCGTGTGTGAAGGCGGGGATGGTGGACGTGGGCGAGAAGCTGATCACCCACGCCAAGCACGAGGCCGGTCACCACCTGATGATGGTGGAGGACACGAAGAACCTGGTGGCCAGCTGGAACGCGCGCCGCTTTCCCAAGCTGGACGCGGAGGCCCTGATGGCTCAGGCCCCCACCCAGGCCATGCAGGAGTACCGGCAAATCCACGAGGAGACCATCGCCGGCCCCATGCCGGGCGGCCAGGTCGCCATCGAGTACGAGATTGAGAACCTGTCGGTGGTGTTCGCGCCCCGCCTCATCGAGCAGTGCAAGGCCGTGCTGGGCCCGGACGTGATGAACTCGCTGTCGTTCATCAAGGAGCACGTGGAGCTGGACGTGGGCCACACGGCGCTCAACGAGGTCATGCTCAACAAGCTGCTCGGCCAGAAGCCCGAGCACGCGGCGACCATCGCGAAGACGGGCGCCCGTGCCCTGGACATCTACCTGCGCTTCTACGGCGACTGCATGGCGAAGGCGAAGCAGCTGCTCCAGTCCGCCGCCGCCTGAGAGGCCTCAGGCCCCGAGCTGCGCCGCCCGCCGGGAGCCGCGGTTGCCCCAGCGGGTGAGCGGGCGGATGCCCTGCTTCAGGGAAGCGTGGACCTGCGCGACGGCCGCGCTGTTCGTGGCCGCGTAGACGTAGCGGTCCGGGCGGAGGACGACCAGGTCCGAGCCGTGCTGGGCGAACCACTCGCCCAGCTTGCCCTCCAGGTCCACCACCTCGCCGGAGCGGCCCGCGCCGGAGCGCGCCGCCGGGGCCACGGACAGCCACACACCGCCGATGTCCTCCGCCATCGCCTTGGCGGCCTGCTGGACGTCCGCGGGCGCACCCGGCCGCGTCAGCACCGCGAAGCGCTGGCCGATGATGTCATCCAGCGGGCGCTCCCCTTCTTCACCGTGCTCCACGCGCGGCTGCGGGAAGTAGGCGCCTTCCGCCGCCTGCTTGGACTTGCCGCGCTTGCCTCCGAAGAGGAACCCCTCCGCGTGGAAGAGGTTCGGCTTCATCTTGTACTCGCGGATGAAGGGTCCGGTGACGGGCATGTGGTACAGCAGCTTGATGAAGGCGTTGCGCGCGCGGGCCATGAACGGGCCGCCCGACGCCAGCATCGAGCCCAGCGAGTCCGACATCCGCATCATCTCCGCGGCGTGCGGCCGGCGCTCCACCTCGTAGGTGTCCAGCAGCGACGCGTCCGCCGCGCCGCCCAGCACGTGCGCCAGCTTCCAGGTGAGGTTCGCCGCGTCACGCAGGCCGGAGCACAGGCCCTGCCCCAGGAACGGCGGCATCAGGTGCGCCGCGTCTCCGAGCAGGAACACCCGCCCCACCCGCCACTTCTCCGCCATGCGGCTGTGGTAGGCGTAGAGGTTGACGCTCTTCACCTTCACGGTGTCCGGGTCGATGAAGGGCGCGATGATGCTGCGCACGTACTCGGGGGTCTTCACGTACTCCAGGTCCTGCCCCGGCTTGATCACCGTGTCGAAGCGCATCTCGTCGTGCGCGGTGCGCGTCACGATGCCCACGCGCTCCGGGCCGCAGGGGTAGTAGGTGAAGTCCGGCGCGGACGACTGCGTCTCCACGGAGACGGCCAGCGCGTGCTCCAGCGCCGTGGTGCCCTCCAGCTTCAGGCCCAGCCGGCGGCGGATACCGCTCTTGGCGCCGTCGCACGCGAGCAGGTAGCGCGCACGCACCGTCATCGTGCGGCCGGACACGTTGTCCTTCACGCGCACGGACACGCCTTCGTCGTCCTGCATGAAGGATTCGACTTCATGGCCGCGCCACATGCTGACGTGCGCGAAGCGCTCCATGCCCCGGTGCAGCGAGGCCTCCAGGCGGGGCTGGTTGAAGAGCGCGCCGATGTAGTGGCCGTTGGGGCGCTCCACCTTGGTGAAGTCCACCTCGGCGAGCATCCGCATCTCGTCGTCCACGTAGGTCATCTTCAGGCACGGGTGGAAGCCCGGACCCAGTTCCCCCGTGAGACCCGCAGCCTGGAAGATGCGCTGCGCTTCGTCGTCCGCGTTGATGGCGCGGGACTGGGTGTGCGCGGTGGTCTCCTTCTCAATGACCACGGTGCGCAGGCCGTACTGGCCGAGCAGGTTCGCTGCCATGGCACCCACCGGGCCGCTTCCGACAACGATCACATCAACAGATTCCGGAGCCATTACTCCCTCCCGTTGTGTGCCAGCTGATCCGTTTTGAACCGAGCGACCGAGCGACCGAAGCCCCCCTCGGTCGTAAGTAATAATACCTATAATCTCCGGCAACCCCACTCCAGATACGCTGTTTCAACGCGTTCCTGGTTGCCTGCCCCCCCGAGTCAGAAACACCCGGCCTGCGTCATTCCGACCGCCTGATAATCAAACGCACCCCTCCAGAAACCTTGCAGGGCTGATCAGCACTCGCGGTCCGCTGTATGCTTTTCGCGCAGTGTTTTCCTGCAAGGCTTCAAAGTTTCGCGGCGACGGCAGGAAAACAGGGGCTTGTTCAGATTTCCCGCACTGCGGATGTGTGCCAATGACCCTGGAAGGCGCCCCTTGTACGTCGCTCGGGACTGCGGGACAGTGCGGGAGTTGTCTCCCCCCTGAGCCCCTTGGAGCGCCCAGCGATTATGCCCAGACTGCAACTTTTTGAATTAGAGGATCAGCCCTGGTTCCCGAAGGTGCTGCGCCGGGGGGTGACGGACTTCCTCGCGTACGTGTGGAGCCTGTCGGATGACCGCTATTCGGAGTTCGTGAAGCGGCTCAAGGGCGCGATGGCGGCGATGGGCGAGACGCAGTTGTTGGACATGGCGTCGGGCAGCGCGGGGCCGGTCCCGAAGCTGCTGGAGATGCTGGAGTCGCAGGAGGGCTACCAGGCGACGGCGCTCCTGACGGACCTGTACCCGGAGGTCTCCGCGTTCGAGAAGGCGAAGGCGGCGAACCCGGGCCGCATCGACTACGTGACGACGCCGGTGGACGCGACGGCGGTGCCCGCGACCTACAAGGGCTTCCGCATCATGTGCAATTCGTTCCACCACCTGCCGCCGGACCTGGCGCGCAAGGTGCTGGCGGACGCCGTGGCCCAGCGCCGGGGCATCGCCATCATGGAGCTGGTGGAGCGGCGCGGGCCGGCCATCGCGATGACGGCGGCGGCGCTGATCAACGTTCCGCTGACGACGCCGTTCATCCGCCCCGTGCGCGCGGACCGGCTCGCCCTCACCTACCTCATGCCGCTCATCCCCATCGCGGCGGCGTTCGACGGCGTGGTGTCCTGTCTGCGCACGTACTCCGTGGAGGAGATGCGCGAGCTCACCCACGGTCTGAGCGACGACTACATCTGGGAAATCGACCGGCTCACCAACCCGGGGAACCCCTTCGGCCTGATGATGCTCATTGGCCGACCCGCCACCCCCTCGAAGGCCTGAGTGGCCTGTCAGCAGGAGGTCACTGACGCCCCGGGCCGACGCGGGGCGTCGTGATTTCCGGGTTTGGAGGGGGTTCAATGGCCGCTCCTTCAACGAGGAGAAGGCTCATGGAATGGCTCGAATTCAAGCGCTGGTCACCCGAAGTCCAGCACGCGCTGGCACTGCAGGCGGCCCGGTTGGGCCAGACGGCGATGCACGCCGAGCCGCCGCGGCCGTCCGCGACGATGGTCGCCGCGCACCGCCTGTGCACGCTGCTGCGCCAGTATCCGCGCACCAACCCCTGGGGTCACCCCGCGTCGGAGTGCTGAGACGCGGGCTGAAGCACCCGGCCCGTCCGTGGGGGCACCACGGGCGGGACGGGAGCCTCAAGGGTGGCTTTCAGGCCCCGGTGGGGGTCCAGTTCACGCGCAGGTGCTGGATGGTGCGGATGGTCAGCGACTGCGTGTGGCCGAAGTCCGGGTTCTCCTCCAGCTTCAGGTCCGGGAGCTGATCCAGCAGCAGGTTGGTGGCGATGAGCGCCTCCAGCCGCGCGAGCGGCGCTCCGATGCAGAAGTGGATGCCCCGGCCGAAGCCCAGGTGCGTCGGGTGGTGCCGGGAGATGTCGAAGTGGTCGCCGTCCGCGAGCAGCGCGGAGTCACGGCTTCCGGACGCGTAGAGCAGCAGCAGCCGCGAGCCCTTGGGCAGCGCGACGCCCGCGAGCTCCACGTCCTCCATGGTGGTGCGGATCATCCCGTGCGCCACCGAGTCGAAGCGCAGCGTCTCCTCGATGAGGTGCGGCACCAGCGAGCGGTCCTCGCGCAGCCGCTGCCAGAGGCCGGGCTGGATCAGGGCCTGCTTCCAGCACTGGGCGAGCAGCGCGGTGGTGGTCTCGTGGCCCGCCGCCAGCATGCTTCCGGCGATGGCGATGATCAGCTCCGGCAGCGTGAGCGCTTCACCGTCCGCGTCGGTGGTGACCAGGTAGCTGATCAGGTCGTCGCGGGGTTCGTCCGTCCGGTCGCGGATGAGGCGGGCGACGTAGTGCTGGAAGGTGACCCAGCTGCGGGCGAGCGGCGGCTGCTCTTCCGCGGGGACGCGGGTGAAGATCATCCGGAAGAAGTCGTCACACCAGCGCTTGATGTCCGCCATGTCCTCCTGGGGCACGCCCGCCATGCCCAGGATGACCCGCACGGGCAGCGGGTACGCGAACTCCGTCACCAGGTCCGCGTGCCCCTTGCGCGCGAAGGCCTGGATGAGCTCCTCGGAGACGGCGCGGATGGGGGCTTCCTGCGCGGTGATGCGCTGGGCGGAGAAGCCGCGCCCCAGCAGCTTGCGCAGCCGGGTGTGCGCGGGCGGATCCGAGTTGATCAGGCTGTCCGCCAGGGGATAGCCCTCGGCGAGCACCGCGAGCGTCGCCGGAGACAGCACCGAGCCCATGTTGCCCAGGTCCGCCGACGAGTAGCGCGTCGGATCCTTGAGCACGTGGCAGATGTCCTCGTAACGGCTCACCAACCACATCCCCAGCATGGGGTTGTAGCTGACGGGCGCGTCGCGCCTCAGCTCCGCGTAGAACGGATGTGGATCCTCGACATGCGGTCCCGCGAACGGGTTGTACTGGGCGCCCAGATGGGGGCACTTCATGGCACCAGCGGCGCTGCTTGCGCGCGCATCGATGTGGTTCGCCTCGGACTGCCCTTCCACCTTCACTGCTTCCACTGCGGTACTCACCGTGAGCTTCCTCTCAGGATCCCCCCACAGCGGAATATTATAACCCAACCTGACAGGTCTTCTCAGCGAGTCCTGTGAACCCCATCCATTACGAATTCAGGGTTGCTAGGACCCAGACTGATACGGGGGATGAGAGCGGGCGAGTTTCCTTAGGGTGGGGCGCGCCACCTTGCTCATGGCGTTCCGAGGCAATGTTTCAATTGCAACAAAGTGGGCGGGCACCTTGAAGCGCGCGAGGGACTGGCGGCACCAGGCGTCCAGGTCTTCGGGGAAGGCGTGGCCGGGGCGCAGGACGACGAAGGCCACGGGGACCTCGCCCCATTGGGGCTCCGGCACGCCGACGACGGCGGACTCCAGGATGGCCGGGTGGTTGGCGAGGACGGCTTCGATTTCAGCCGGATAGAGGTTCTCCCCTCCCCGCACGATGAGGTCCGTGCGGCGCGACAGGAGGGTGAGGCGCCCCTTCGCGTCCAGGACGCCCACGTCGCGGGTGCGCAGCCAGCCATCATGGAAGGCGTCGCGCGTGGCCTCGCGCTGGCGCCAATAGCGGGCCATGAGCGTGGGGCCGCGGACCTCCACGTCCCCTTCCTGGCCTTCACCGAGCGCCTCACCGTCCGTCCCGACGATGCGGACCTCCAGTCCTGGGAGAGGCGGACCCGCGGTGCGGCCATCCGCCTCCGAGGGGCGCTCGGTGGTGACCTGGGAGCAGGCCTCGGTGAGGCCGTAGGTCTGGAGGGCCAGGAGTCCCGCGGCCCGTGCCCTCGTGAGTAGGGCCGTGGGCACGGGACCTCCTCCGATGAGCGCGCATTGGAAGGTCGCGGGCAGCCCGCGGTCCTGTCGCGCGTCCAGCACACGCTCCAGCGTGGTGGCAACGAAGCTGGCGTGGGACGCGCCCTCCGTGTCGATGGCGCGGTTGACGGCGTCCGCGTCGAAGCGCTCGTGCAGGAGGAGGCAGCCGCCTTCGTAGGCGGTGCGCGTGAGCATGGCCAGGCCGCCGACATGGAACAGGGGCAGCGTGCCCAGCCAGCGCGGTGCGGGGTGCGCGCCCAGGTTCGCGGCGGAGGCGCGGCATGCGGCTCGGAAGGCACCTTCCATGAGCACTGCGCCCTTGGGCCTTCCCGTCGTCCCGCTGGTGAAGAGGATGACCCTGGCCGTGTCCGCGTCCCAGGCGCGCTCGGGCACGGAGCAGGCCGCCACCCCGTTGGGGAAGGTCTCCAGGACCTCCGCTTCCGGGAGCCGGTCGCGAAGGGCTCCAAGTGCCAGCGTGAGCCGGGGCTCGACGTCTTCCAGCAGGGGGCGCAGCTCCGCCGGGGTGAGCCGGGCATTGAGCGGCGCGAATATCGCGCCCAGGCGGCCCAGCGCCCAGAAGAGGAAGGTCACCGCCGGGTGGCTCGTGGACAGCAGGGCCACGCGTTGCCCCTGGTCCACGCCTCGTGCGGCCAGGGCCCCCGTCCAGCGCGTCACCTCTTCGTCCAGCGCGCGGAAGGTCCAGGTCTGTCCCGCGAAGCGCAGCGCTTCCGCATGGGGACGCAGCCGCGCGCCTTCACGGATGGGGCAGTCGTAGATCATGGCCAGGCAGCTCCGTGAGTAGAACGGCCGCGGCTCACGGCTTAGCGGTCCCAAATCAGGTCTGGGTTCAGCCCCAGCCCGGGCAGGTCGCGCAGCCGCACGAGCCCCCGCCGGGGTTGATACGGATGGTCCTTCGGTTCGTCCGCGAAGAGCCGCCCCACGGCGAGGCCGGAGGCCAGGTCTCCTGACGGCAGCGCGGAGGCCAGGTGCGCGGCGCCCGCTCGGGCCACCACGCCGTCGATGGAGCTGGTGACGTACGCGTGCATGCCCAGGTGGGCCGCTCGCAGCGCCACCACCATGGAGGGCAGCAGCCCGCCGAGCACCATCGGCTTGATCACCACCGCGCCCACCGCCGGTCCGCCACCCAGGTCCATCGTGAGGAGCGTGCGCACCGCGGCGGGCGTGGCGAGCGTTTCGTCCGCGGCGATGATGCACGGGGCTCGGCGCTGCACCCGCCACAGCGCCTGCAGATCCTCCGGCGGCGTGGGCTGCTCCACCAGCTCCAGGTCGTACCAGCCCAGGCGATCCAGGGCGCGGTTGGCTTCGGGCTCCGTCCAACCGCCGTTCGCGTCCAGACGCAGGCGCACACGCGGACCCGCCGCTTCGCGCACGGCCCGGACCCGGGCTTCGTCCGCGTCCAGCGAGCGGCCCGCGACCTTCACCTTCAGCGTCTGATAGCCCTCCTCCACCGCCGCTCGCGCTTCCTGGGCCAGGGCCTCCGGTTCCTCCGCCCTCAGCAGCGCGTTCACCAGCACCTCCTGCCGCGCTTCTTCGGCGAGCAGCCAGCACAGGGGCACGCCCTTGCGCTGGGCCACCAGATCCAGCAGCGCCAGCTCCAGGCCGTGCTGCGCGGCGGGGACCGGCTCCTCCGGGTCGATGCCGCGGATCCGCGCGCCGCGCTGGCGCAACTCCTCGCTGGCGGACGGGACGAGCGTGGCTTCGACGCCCTCGATGCTGTCCTCCAGCGTCTGCCCCTTGAGGGAGCTCAGCCACGCGCGCAGCACGGTGTGCGTGGTGGCCAGGGACTCCGTGCCGAACTCGGGCAGCGGCATGGCTTCACCCTGGCCCACGTGGCCGTCCTCGTCCCTCAGCCGCACGAGGAACCCGTCGCGAGTGGCGTAGGTCCCCCTGGCCGTCTTCAGGGGGTGGGCCAGCGTGAGGTGCAGCGGGATGAGCGTCGCTTCGATGATGCGCATGACGCCCCTTCAGCGCAGGTACAGCCCGACCGCGAACAGCAGTCCGAACACCATCTGTAGCTTCGCCGTCCCGCCCAGCGCGGGGTTGAGCGCCGCGCCCTCGGCCTTCAGCATCAGCTTCAGCGGCGGCACCACCAGCGGCAGGCTCAGGAGCGGCAGGAAGACCCAGGCGCTCGCATGGCCCTTGGCGAACAGCACGAACGGCGTGACGTAGGAGGCCACCAGCAGCAGCACGTACTCAGCCCTGCCGAAGCCCTGGCCGAAGCGCACCACCATCGTCCGCTTGTGGGCCTTCACGTCCGTGCTCGCGTCACGCTGGTTGTTCACCACGATGAGGCACGTGCCGATGGCGCCCACCGGCACCGACGCCCACCAGGCCGCCGGGCTCACGACACCGGCCTGCACGTAGTACGTGCCCGTCACCGCGACGATGCCGAAGAAGATGAGCACGAAGAGGTCGCCCAGGCCGAGGTAGGCCAGCGGAAACGGGCCCCCCGTGTACGAGTAACCGCACACCAGCGAGGCCACTCCGATGGCCACGATGGGCCAGCCGCCCACCGCCACCAGGTACAGCCCCACCAGCATCGCCAGCGCGAAGCACCCGAGGCCACCCAGCAGCACCGTGCCCGGCGCGATGAGCCCGCTCTGCGTCACGCGCTTGGGCCCCAGACGCTCCTCGGTGTCCGCGCCCTTCTTGTAGTCATAGAAGTCGTTGATGAAGTTGGTGCCGATTTGAATCAGCACCGCGCCCAGGAGCGCCGCGAGCGCGGGCACCAGGCGCCCCACCCCGTCACCGAAGGCGAGCGCCGTGGCCACCAGCACCGGCACCGCGCCCGCCGTCAGCGTCTTGGGACGCACGGCCATCAGCCACGTCTTCAACGTGGGCCGGGGAGGAGCCGCATCGGGAGGGGTGCTCACCAGGGTTGTCACGAGTGGATCGCCTCTCGCGCCAGGATGGCGTGTTCGAACTGCGGCGCTTCGTACCAGGGCGTCTGGAGGAACGAGAGCACTTCGCGCACGTACGCCTCTGGCGCCTCCAGGTGCGGGGCGTGGGTGACCCCCGCGAACGCGTGGCGCCACACCACCGGAAGCTCCGCCGCCATGCGCCTCGCCAGGGTCGTGAACTTCACGTCCTGATCCCCGGTGAGCAGCAGCGTGGGCAGCCGCTGGCGGTGCAGCGCCGGCCAGTAGTCCGGCTGCACGCCCAGGCCCAAAGTCTCCAACGCTCCAACCAGTCCCTGCGCCGTGCACGCCTTGCGGCGCTCGCGCAGCGCGGCCTGCTCCGGCTCCGGCAGGCGGCGCAGTCCGTCGAAGAGCGGCAGCGATTCCCACCGCTCCACGAAGGCGTCCACGCCCTTCGCGCGGATGAAGTCCACGAGCTTCGCGTCCGCCTCGCGCCGCTCGGAGCGCTCCTGGCGGCGGTGCAGCCCCGGCGAGCCGCTCTCCATGATCAGCCGGCCGAAGCACTCCGGCGCGCGCACCGCGGCGCCCAGCGCCACCCGCGCGCCCTGCGAATAGCCGAGCAGATCCACGTGGCCGCCCAGCTCACGCGCCAGTTGGACCACGGCGTCCACCGTCTCCAGGAAGCCGTCGCGCCCCGCCTTCTCCGGCAGCGGGGTGCGGCCGTGGCCGGGCAGGTCCACCGCCACCACTCGCACGGAGCGGCCGAGCAGCGGACGCAGGTGCTCGAACGTAGCGCCGCTGCCGGTGAAGCCGTGCAGCGCCAGGAGCGTATGGGGGCCTTCACCCCAGATGTCATAAGCGAGCGTCACGCCCATGGTCCTTCTCCCAGTGCGGCGGCCATCCGCGCGAAGAGGTGTCGGTGCGCATCCACGTTGGTGGTCCGGTCCACCTGGACTTCCACCAGATGGAGCCCTCCCTCCATCCCGGAGCGCACCGCCGCGCGCAGGGCCGAGGGCGTCGTGGGCCGCTCGAAGCGGGCGCCCACGAGCGCCGCCGCGTGCGACAGGTCCACGCCGTGCGGCGTGCCGAAGAGGGCCTCGAACTCGTCCGGCTTCGCCACCTGCGCCAGCGGCAGGAAGGAGAAGATGCCGCCGCCGTCGTTGTTCAGCACCACGACCGTCAGGGGCACGCGCGCCCGCGCCGCGGACACGAGCCCGCCCACGTCATGCAGGAGCGCCAGGTCGCCGGACAGGAGCACCGCGGGCCTTCCCGCCGCCGCGGCCATGCCCGCCGCGCTGGACACGATGCCGTCGATGCCGTTGGCGCCGCGGTTCGCCAGCACGCGCAGCGGCACGCCGCCACCGTGCGCGAACGCATCCACCGCGCGGATGGGCATGCTGCTGGACACGAAGAAGAGCGCGTTCGCCGGCAGCGCCGCCACCACCTCGCGCGCCAGCCGGGGCTCGGTCAGCACATCGGGCTGTTCGCCGAGCGCCTTCTCCAGCGCGTTGCGAGCCACCCGCTCCGCGTTGACGAAGTCCTGCGCCCAGCGGCCGGGGCCTCGCGACAGCCCTTCCGTCAGCGCGCGGCACGCGAGCACCGCGTTGCCTTCCACCACCCGCGCGGCCCGGTGCGCCGGATCGTACAGCGCGCCCTCGTCGCTGAAGACGGTGATGTCCGCGCCGGAGGTGTCCAGCCACTGCTGCGGCGACTTGGGCGTCAGGCCTCCGCCGAAGCGCAGCACCAGCTCCGGCGTGTGGCTCCGCGCGAACGGCTCATGCCGCAGGAGCGCGTCGTAGAGAGACACGGTCAGTGGGCCGCCTCCGTAGCGTGCCTGCGACGTGGCCTCCGCGAGCACCGGGTAGCCCGTGGCCAGGCTCAGCGCGGTGATGGCCTCCGCGAAGCCGTCGTCCTCGTCGCGGGGACCGCACACGATGGCGCCGCGCTCGGTGGCGGCGATGCGCGCGCGCACGTCCTCCAGCACCGCCGCGTCCGGGGCCCGTGAAGAGGGCGCGATGCGGATGAGGGGCGCGTTCGTCCGCCCTTCCCTCGCGAGCGCCGTCAGCTTCTCCGCGCCGAAGTCCTGCGCGATGGGCGCCAGCGGTTCGCGGAACGGCACGTTGAGCTGCACGGCCCCCCGGGGCGCGCGGCACGCGGTGCTCACGGCGCGGGCGGCCGTGGCACGCAGGTGCGCGATCGCGGGGCTGCTCGCCTCGGGCAGGCCCACGTCCGCGAACATCCTCGCGAAGTCGCCGTAGAAGCGAGCCTGGGGCACCGTCTGCGGCGCGCCCCAGCCCTGCAGCTCCAGCGGCCGGTCCGCCGTGAGGATGATCAGCGGCACCTGGGCCATGGCCGCCTCGATGACGGCCGGGAAGAAGTGCGCGCCCGCCGAGCCGCTCGTCGCGACCAGCACCACCGGCTGACGCGACTGCTTCGCCATGCCCAGCGCGAAGAAGCCCGCGCTCCGCTCGTCGATGACGGACCAGACGCGCAGGCCCGGCGTGTGCGCGCATGCGAGCGCCAGCGCCGAGGAGCGCGAGCCCGGACACACCACCGCGTGCCGCACGCCGCCCCGCACCAACTCCTCCAGGAGCGCTCGCGACCACAGCACGTTGAGGTTGGCGTCCAGGGACATCACCGGCCCCCCAGCGCGCGCAACATCGCCAGACTCTTCATCTCCGTCTCCCGCCACTCGGACTCCGCGCTGGAGCCCGCGACGATTCCCGCGCCCACGAAGAGCCGGGCCTTCGCCCCGCGCACCAGCGCCGAGCGCAACGCCACCACCAGATGCGCACGCCCGGGGCCCACCCAGCCCACCGGCCCCGCGTACCAGCCCCTGTCCAGCGACTCGTGCTCCACCAGGAACGACAGCGCGCGCTCGCGCGGCGTGCCGCCCACCGCCGGCGTGGGGTGCAGCGCCGTGACGACCGTCGCGGTGTCCACGCCGTCCGCCAGCTCCGCGCGGATGCCCGTGCGCAGGTGCACCACGTTCTTCAGCGCGAGCACCGACGGCTGCGCGTCCGCGGACACGCTCGCCGCCACCGGCGTCAGCGCCTGGAGGATGTAGCGCACCACCGCTTCATGCTCGCGCCGGTCCTTGTCGCTCGCGTCCAGCGCCTCCGCACCGCCCGGCGCAGCGGACCCCGCGAGCGCCTCCGTCTCCAACTTGCGCCCGTCCACCCGGCACAGCGTCTCCGGCGTCGCGCCCAAAAAGCCCGTGCCGTCCGGCGCGCGGAAGAGGAACGTCGCGCATCTGGGGTTCTGCTCGCGCAGCCGCGCCAGCACGTCCACCACGTCGAAGGGCTCCGGCCCCTCCGCCTCCAGCGCCCGCGCCAGCACCACCTTGTGCAGCTGGCCCGCGCCAATGGCCTCCACCGCGCGGTCCACCAGCGCCTCGAAGTCCGGCCGCGACGAAGCCGTGCGCAGCGCGACCGGCGCGCCCAGCGGGTGGCGGTAGGACTGAGGGAAGGACGCTCGCACGCGCTCCAGCCGCGAGCGCACCACGTCCTCCGCGCCCGGCCCCTCCGGCGCGAAGACCGCGACCGCCAGCGCGCTGCCCTCGCGCCACACCAGCACCTCCGGCAGCGTCCAGCGCGCCAGTCCATGCGAGCGCCACTCGCCCTCCACCGGCTGCGTGGGACTGAAGCGCATGCCTCCGAACCAGGGGCCCGGCATTCGAGGAGACACCGCGTCCAGCCACCGCACGCTGTCGTGCCCGAGCGCGCCCAGCACCGCCGCCAACTCGCCGGGCGCATGCGCCTCGAGCACGCCCGCCTCGCCCCACCCC
>NZ_RAWN01000118.1:0-31093 GCF_003668895.1 Corallococcus sp. AB045 | reverse complement strand
GCGCCGCTGACCCGCCCGAGTCACCCCTCCAGCCCAGTCCCTGAACAGCTCGCTCCTCGCGGCGCTCGCCGAGCACGGTCCGCGTTTGTCATCAAGCCTCCCGGCACGTCACTGGCCGGACGGTTACAGAGCCAACCCTCGCGCGTGGGCACGTACGTGATGTCCGTCACCCGGGCCTGGTCGGGCTTGGGTGGATTGAAGTCGCGAGCCAGCACGTTGGGCGCCACCGGCAGGCCATGCTTGGAGTCCGTGGTGTGCACGAATCTCCTGCGTCGGCGAGCCCGCAGCCCGGCTTCGCGCATCAGCCGGGCCACGCGGTGCCGGCCCACCTGCTGCCCCTGGGCCTTGAGCTCGGCGCGCACGCGTGGGCTGCCGTAGGTGCGGAGGCTGTCCTGGTGCACCTGCCGGATTCGCTCCGAAAGCACCGCGTTGGCCTTCTGCCGTGCGGACACCTCCCGCCCTTCCCAGGCGTAGTAGCCCGCCCGGGACACCTTCAGTACACGACACAGCAGGGCTACCGGGTAGTGCGCCTTCTCCTCCTGGATGGCCGCGAACCTCACGTGCTCTCCCTGGCGAAGAAGGCCGCCGCGTTTTTTAATATTTCACGCTCCATCCGCAGCTGGCGCACCTCGCGGCGCAGTTGGGCGAGTTCTTCCTTCTCGCCCGTCGTCAGCGCCCCGGATGGCCCCTGGCCCGCATCGGCGCGGGCCTGCCTCACCCAGGTTTCCAAGGCGCTGCGCGTCAGGTCCAGGTCCTTGGCCACCTGCGCCCGGGACTTGCCCTCCTCCAGCACCAGCTTCACCGCCCGGGCTTTGAACTCCGGCGTGTACGTCCTGCGCTCTCGTCTCGGCATCGTCGTGGACATCCTTCGGTCACCTCATCTCGGGTGTCCACAAAGTCCGGGGAGGCTCAAATGGTGCTTTTCCTCTCACGAGGACAACACCCATCGGCTTACCTCATCCGCTGGGCGCTGTGAGGCGGTCGCTTCAGCGCGAGGCCTTCTTCAGCAGGGCCTCGGTGTGGTCGAGCAGCTCCGGTCCGCCGGGCTGCTCGTGACCGGGGATGATGATGCGAGCGTTGGGGAAGTGCTCGCGCTCGCGCTGGATGCTCGAGGGCCACGCGGCGACATCCGCGTCCTCCAGGTTGCCCAGGCTCTTCGCGTGGGCGTCCTTGATGAAGCAGCCGCCGTAGAGGATGCCTGACGCCGGGTGCATGACGACGAGGTTGTCGGGCGAATGCCCCGCGCCGGGGAAGAACACCGACAGCGGCCCGAAGTCCTGCGCATCCGCCAGCCGCTTCGAGGGAACGGGGTTGCCTTGCTTGCCAGCGCGCAGCGCCGTGTCCTCGCGCGCGTGGACGGGGATGCCCTGCGCGTCGAGCGTGGGGATGCCGCCGGTCCGGTCGACGTGGAAGTGCGTCACCACCGCGGCGCGCACCGGATGGTGGAGCGTGTCGCGGGCCCAGGTGAGCAGCGCCTGGGCGTGCTCCGGCGTCCAGCCGGTGTCGACGAGGATGGACGCGTCACCGTCCTCCACGAGGAGCCCGTTCGCGGTCACACCCGCCCAGTCTCCGCCCGCTTCCGTGACATGCATCCACACGCCAGGCGCCATGCGCCGCACTCGGACGTCCTTCGCGAGCACGAACTCCTCCTGGGAAGGGGGAGGCGGCACGGAGGGCGTGGAGGCACAGGCCGTGAGGAGGAGCAGGAGGGGACCGCAGCGCAGTGGATTCATGAGGCTCCAGAGAGGGGAACGCATGGGAAGCCCGCCGCGAGTGCAAGATGGATGCACAGCGGATCCGCATGAAGCGCGTGGCTTGCGTGACACACGCGCGTCCTTGGAGCCGCGCTACGGTGCGGACTTCTTCTTCAGCTCTTCGATGGCCCGGTTGAACGTCTGCGGGTTGCAGGCCTTGCCTCCGGGAGGGTTTCCCGCCGCGCGCGTGAGGGCGGGCAGGGCGGCGGGGTTGCCAAGGCTCACCAGCCGCAACGCTGCTTTCGTGCGCACGCCGCAGTCGCTGGACTCCAACGACGTGGAGTAGAGTCCCACCAGGTCCAGGCCCTCGCTGTCCCTCGAGTCCAGATAGCGCAGCGCGCCCCACTGCTTCGTCGAGGGCGCTCCCCGGGCCAGGGACTCGAGATGGGAGCGCACCGTCGTGGCGGGCAGCGCCTCCAGGGCCCGACGCGCGGAGAGGTCCTTCTCGTTGTCTCCGAAGTCCGCGGCGAGCCCGTCCAGGAGCCGCGGCTCCGGCGCCTTCCTGCCTTCCTCGTCGAGGCCCAGGATGAGGCCGTGCTCCTCGTTGTGCCGGTTCAGCGCGTGCTTCACCACCGCGCGCAGCCGCGTCGCTTCCGCGTCATCCGGTGCGCCTGGCGCCTCCAACCGCTGGAGCGCCTCCTTGGGCTTGTCTTCGTTCAGCAGCCCGCGCGCCTGCACCAGCGGGTCATTCGCGTGCACCGTCCAGGCGACGCCTGCTCCCAGCAGCAGCACCAGTGCTCCCACGGCGCCAGCCGTCGCGCGCGGACGCTGACGCAGGAAGGCCATGCCCTGACGCACCTTCGTGCTCAGTCCCGCCAGCGGTGACTGCTTCGTCCCGGGCTCGTGGAGGCCCAGCGCCGCGCCGAACGGCGAGCCCTCCGTCGCGCGCGTCACCCGGTACAGCTGCACCTTCTCATCGCGCCCGGGCAGGGGAATGGTGCCGCAGGGCTCGGCGGCGGCCTCGGCGCGGTTTCGCACCATGTTCACGGCTTCGGTGAAGGTCACCTCGTCCGCGGCGGCCACGTGCTCCACCGCCTTCACGACCTCCATCGGCTCGCCGAGCACGGAGTCGTTCGTCACCAGCACCTCGCCCGCGTGCAGGCACACGCGGACGTGGAGCTGATGCTCTTCCGGCACCGTCTGGTTGTAGCGCCACAGCGCCTGCTGCATCGCCATGCCGCAGCGGATGGAGGCGCTGGGGGCCCGGAAGACCGCGACCAGTGCGTCTCCGCGCTTCTGCACCAGCTTGCCGTCGTGCTCGCGCACCAGCGGCATCAGCAGCCGGTCGTGCGTGTCCAGCATCCGCGCGTTCTCCTCGTGCGTCTGCCGGCTCATCCGGTCGGTGAAGCCCTGGATGTCGGTGAGCATCACCGTCACGTTCTGCGCCTTCGTCACCGCCGCGCCGCCCGTCACCGCTCCCAGCGCGCCCGACAGCAGGCCCGTGGTGCCGAACGCCGCCGTGCCCGTGCGCGGCTGTGCCTGCACTGGAGGCGCCGTCACCGAGGGCGCAGCCTGCGCCACGCCGAACGCCGACGTGCCAGCGCCCGGGCTCGCGGGCGCGGGATTCACGCCGAACGCCGCCGTGCCCGAACCCGGGACGGCCGGAGCCGCCGGGTTCATTCCGAAGGCGGCCGTGCCGGCGGAGGGCGTCGTGTTCGCATGGACGATGGGCGTGCCCTGGCTGGGCGTGAACGCCATCAGCGCCGCGTGCGCCAGGCCCAGCGCGTCCGCCAGCTCGTTCGCCGTCTGGGGCCGCTTCGCCGGATCCTTGTCCAGCAGCCGCATCACCAGCGACAGCAGCCCCACGTAGCGCGACAGCTGCGGCGCCGCGCGATCCAGGGGCAGCGGCGCGTGCGAGGCGTGCTGCGACAGGAAGTGGCGCGGCGAAGGCCCGTCGAACGGCAGCCGCCCGGACAGCACGCGGTAGGCCAGCACCCCGAAGGAGTACAGGTCGCTGCGCGTGTCCACCTTCGCGCCCACGGCCTGCTCCGGAGAAAGGTACTCCGGCGTGCCCAGCACCACGCCCACCTGGCTGAGCGCGCTGCCCGCCTCCGGCTCCACCAGCCGCGCGATGCCGAAGTCCAACAGCCGCGCCTGTTCTCCGCGCGCGGACGGGGAGATGAGGACGTTCTCCGGCTTCAGGTCGCGGTGGATGATGCCCTTGTCGTGGATGGCGGCCAGCCCTTCCGCCAGCTGCTGGAGCAGCGCCAGCCCGCGGGGCGCGAGCAGCGGGCCGCCCTGGAGCGCGTCGTAGAGGCTCTGCCCCTCCACGAACTCCATGACGAGGCACGCGGCGTCGCCGGACTGGCCGAAGTCCACGATGCGCACCACCGCCGGGTGCTCCACCGCGGAGAGGAGGCGCGCTTCGCGCTTGAAGCGCTCGGCCATGCCGGCCTGGGCGTGCAGATCGTGGTGGAGGACCTTGATGGCGACCTTGCGGCCCAGGGAGACCTGTTCGCCCAGGTACACCTCACCCATGCCCCCAGAGCCCAGGGGCTTGAGAACCCGGAATCGACCGTCGAGAACCAGTGCGTCGGGGGCCAGCACGGCGCGGCATCTTGCACGGCTTCCGCTTTGGGCGCATGACGTTCCTCCAGGACGGAATCACCTGGGCAACGCCTGGGTACGCCGTGCCCCGCCGCCTGCCTTCCAGGCGGGGGTTTGCCTAAAAATTCCAGGGCTTAGGGGTCATGGTAGCCTCCCCAGCCTCCTCCGATGGCCACTGATAGCGAGTCCCCCAAGCCCGTCGCGCCTGCTTCTGGCGCCGCCCCCGAGCTTCGCCTGTTGGATCGGCGTGCGTTCGTGGGCTTTCCGGCATTGGAGGTCCAGCCAGGGCTGCGCATCGCCGACTTCGCGCTCCAGATTCCGGACGTCAGCTTCCCGTTCAACGTCAGCGCGGGCGCCACGCGCTACCAGCGCAAGAAGCTGCTCTTCGGCTTCCTGGAGCTGACGGTCGACGCGGACCTCATCACGCGCAAGGTGGCGGAGCTGGCCGGGCGGCTCGCGGGCATCGAGGAGCTGCGGCTGCACTTCCGCCCCGGCTACCTGGAAGGCCAGGGCCGGCTGCCGGCGCCGGAGCGCACGCCGTTCACGTTCAAGATCGCCTTCGACGCGGACGGGGACCGGCTGGCCGTCTACGTCTACGACGTGCGACTGTATGGCTTCTCCGCCACGCCGTCGGTGCAGCTGCCGGGCCTGTTGTCCGAGGCCGTGGGCGCGCTGGGCCTGCTGCCGGACGTGGAGGTGCGAGGCGCGACCGGCTTCTCCACCCGCGTGCTGCCCTCGCTGTGTGAGCTGGCCGCGCTGAGCCGGGGTTACAAGGTGCCCACGCTGGACACCGCGCGCCTGTCCGCGGCGGAGGTCTCCAGCACGGGCCTGCGCCTGCGCTTCGCCGCCGGAGGGCTGCCGCCGCCCGCCGCGCCGGACGAGGAGCTGATGCTGGCGCTGGAGGGCGCTCGGGCCTTCGCGGACGCGGAAGGCCTGGTCGCGCAGGGACGGCTCGCGGAGGCGCGGCAGGCCTACCTCCAGGCCGGTGACGCGCAGGACGCGCACCCGTTCGCGGCGGAGCGGTTGCTGGCGCTGCTCGTCGCGGATCCGCAGGCGCATGACCTGGCCCTGGACGTGGCGGCCACGCTGTCGCGCCGACGCGACCGCAGCCCCGCGGCGCTGTGGGGCGAGGCCGTGGTGCGCGAGCGCCGGGGCGAAGGTGCCCGCGCGGCGGAGCGCTACCTGGCGCTGTGCGCGCTGGCCCGCCGCACGTCGGAAGAGGCCGCCGCGTTCTTCGCCGCCGAGGCCGCCGCGCGCTCCTCGCGCGACACCGCGCCCCAGGTGGCGGTGAAGGCGCTGCATGAGCTGCTGGGCCTCAAGCCGGACCACCTGCCGTCGTTGAAGGCACTGGCGCGCGCGTCGGATCAGGCGCGCGACCGGGCGGGCGCGGTGCGGGCGTACCGGCGGCTCGCGGCCCTGGCTCGCGATCCGTTGGAGGCCGCGGACGCGCACGTGCATCTGGCGCGGCTGTGCGCGCAGACGGAGGACGACATCGCGGGGGCCCGGCTGCACTGCGAGGCCGCGCTGCGTTTGTCGCCAGACCAGCCGGACGCGCTGCTGCTGTTGGGCGAGCTGTGCCACCGCGGCGGTGAGCACCTGCGCGCGCTGAAGGCGCTGGACCGGCTGCGCGAAGTGTCCATGGCGCGCCATGAGCTGGACCGAGTGGGACAGGCAGACCTGCTCGCGGGCCGGGTGTGGGAAGAGGGCCTGAAGCAGCCGGAGAACGCGCTGCTGCGCTACCGCGAGGCGGTGTCGCTGCTGCCCGGTGAGCCGGAGCCGCTGTTCGCCTCCGCGCGCGTGGCCGAAGGCCTGGGCCGGTTGCAGGAGGCACTGAGCGGCTACCAGCAGGCGCTGGAGCTGGCGGGGCCGGCGCCGCGCTCGGAGAGCGTCCGTCACGCCGCGCACGAGAGCCACCACGCGCTGGCACGCCTGTCGCGCACGAAGCTGGGCGACCCGGCGCGGGCGCGTGAGCACCTGGAAGCGGCGCTCGCGTTGGATCCGCGCGACGCGGTGGCGCTGGACGAACTGATTCCGTACTTCCGCGTCACCGGCCGCTCGCAGGAGCTGGCCGAGGCGCTGGAGAAGGCCGCCGCCCTCAAGGAGGAGCCGAAGGCCCGCGCAGCGCTGTGGGCCGAAGCGGGCGAGCTGTACCGGGGCAAGCTCCAACTGGCGGACAAGGCCGACAAGCTGCTCACGCTCGCGCTGGAGGCGGATGGCGACCACCGGCCCGCGCTGGAGTCGCTGCTCGCGCTGGCCGAGGCCCGCCGCGACGGCGCGCAGCTCACCCGCTGCCTCGCGGCGCTGGCGCGGCTGACGACGGAGCCAAAGGAGCGGGCGCAGAAGTACCGCCGCCTCGCGGTGGCCGCGCGCGACCTGGCCTTCGACCTGGACCTCGCCGTGCACGCGTTGCAGGAAGTGCTGCGCGCGGAGCCGGACGACCTGCCGGCGCTGGGCGAGCTGTGCGCGTTGCAGCGCAAGCGCTCCGACCTGGCGGGGCTCGCCACCGCGCTGGAGGACCGCGCGCGCGTGGCGGAAGCGCAGGGCGACAAGCGGCTGGCGGCGGCGGCGTTGCGCGAACTGGCCGGCGTGCTGGAGGCGCGGCTGGGTCGCGTGGGTGACGCGCTGGTGGCGCTGGAGAAGGCCGCGCGGCTCGCTCCGGACGCGGCGGTGCTGCTGGACCTGGCGGACCTGAGCCTGCGCTGCGAGCGGCCCGAGCACGCCCGTCGCGCGCTGGAGTCGCTGCTGGCCACGCTGCCGCGCACCGCGGCGCCGGAGAAACTGGCGGACGTGCGCGCTCGGCTGGGCCGGGCGTGCGAGCTGTTGGGTGACCGCGAGGGCGCCATCGCCGCGTACGCGCAGGCGTTCCCGCTGCGGCGGCTGGACGACGTGCTCGCCACGCGGCTGGAGGCCCTCTACACGGAGGCCGGCGAGACGCAGGCGCTGGCCGAGCTGTGGGCCACGCGCGCGCAGGCGCTGGCGGGCGCGGACCGGGCGGAGGAGGCGGCGCCGCTGTTCCTCCAGAGCGCTCGTGCCCTGCTGGAGCGCGGAGAGAAGGCCGCCGCGCTGATGCGCCTGGCCTCCGCGCTGGAGGCGAGCCCCGAGGGACCGCTCGCCGCGGAAGTGCTGGAGGCCCTGGCCGAGCTGGAGCTGGAGCGCGGCGAGAAGCTGGAGGCGGCGCGGCTGTACGCGCGGCGGGCCACGTTGGTGCCGGATGAGCGGGCGGGCGCGAAGCTGCTCTTCCGCGCGTCGCTGCTGGCCGCGGGCACGAGCCGCGAAGAGGCCTTCCTCGCCGAGGCGCTGGAGCGCGACGCGACGTTCGCGCCCGCGCGCATCCGCCGGGGCGAGCTGCGTCTGGCCACGGATGCCCGCGCCGCGCTGGAGGACTTCGAGGCGGTGCTGGCGCTGCCGCCCGCGGACGTGGATGCCCCGCGCGAAGCGGAGCGTGTGGCCCTCACGCGCAAGGCCGCCACCGCCGCCGTGCGCGCGAACCGCACGGACGCGGCGCGGCGCCTGCTCGCGGAGTTCTCCGCGCGCACGCCGGAGGACCTGGACGCGCGGCTGGAGCTGGCCTCGCTGCACCGCAAGGCCGGCGCCCGCGAGGCCCTCGCGGACCTGCTGGTGGAGCTGTGGCCGCGCCTCGCCGGAGACGCCCGCCGTCAGGCCCGTCGCGAGCTGGCCGAGCTGTGCCTCTCCCTGGGCCGCGCGAGCGCCGCGGCGGATTCGCTGCGCAGCTTGCTGGCGGAGGAGCCGCAGGACGCGTGGGCGGCGCAGGCGCTGCTGGAGCTGCTGCCTCCGCCCGGCACGGGCACCCCGGAAGAAGAGTCCGAGCGGCTGGAGCTGCTGGGCACGCTGGTGTCCGCCGCGTCGGGTGAGGCCCGTTCCGAGCTGCTCGCGCGCCGGGCCATGCTGCACCGGAGCGCCGGCCGCACGGGTCCCGCGCGCGACGACTGCGCCCAGGCCGCGAAGCTGTCGCGCCGGCCCGCGCCGTTGCTGCTGATGCTGGCGGAGCTGGCGCGTGAAGCGTCGGACGCGCCCGCGGAGCTGGATGCGTGGCGCCGCGCCGTGGCCGCCGATGCCACCCTGGGCGCCCGTGCCCGGGAGCGGCTGCTGGCCCTGGCCACCGTGCTGCTGGAGAAGGACGAGCGCGCCTCCGCCGGAGACGCGCTGCGCGCCGCCATCGCGCTGGAGCCGCCCGCCGACGCGCGGTGCGATGCCTTCTTCCAGCTCGCCGAGCTGGCCCGCCGCGACGGCAAGCCCGCGGACGAAGCCGCCGCGCTGGCCGAGGCCGCGCGCCAGGGGCCCATCGCCCGCCGCGTGGAAGCGCTCCTGATGCGCGCCGCGCTGCTCGAAGGCCAGGGGGACCGCGAGGACTCCGCGCGCGACCTGGAAGCCGCGCTCGGCCTGGCACCGCGCCACGAGGAAGCCACGCTCGCGTTGCAGCGCGTGCTGCGCGACCTGGAGGACTGGGCCCGGCTCGCGGAGTTGCTCGCCGCCGAGGCGCCCCACGCGCCGCCCGCCGCCGCCGCGTCGCTGTACTCGGAGCTCGCGAGCCTCTACCTCGACCGGTTGGGGCAGGGCGCGCCCGCCGAGGCCGCGCTGCGCCAGGCGCTGCGGCTGGCTCCGGAGGACGCGGCGGTGCGCCGCCGGCTGGTGTCGCTGGTGGCCGGTCGCGGAGAGCTGCTGGAGGCCGCGGGCCTGCTGGAGGCCGCGGCGGAGGACGCCGACGCCGCCGAGGCCGCTGCGCTGCTGCGCGAGGGTGTCACCTACGCGCGGCAGGCCCAGGAGCTGGACCGGGCGCTGGCCCTGGCGCGTCGTGCGCATGAGCGGGTGCCCGCGAAGGGCGAGGACCTGGCCACGCTGGCGGACCTGCTCTACCTGCGCGGCGCGGTGCGCGAAGCGCTGCCGTTGCAGGAGGCCCTGGTCCAGGCCGCGGACTTCCGCGCGGCCCCGGAGGCGGCGGAGGCCACGAGCCTGCGCCTGGGCGACCTGGCCGAGCAGTCCGGCGACGTGAAGCGCGCGGTGGCCGCGTACCGGTACCTGCTCACGCAGCGTCCGCTGTGCGAGCGCGCCGTGGAGCGGCTCTCCGCATTGCTGGAGCGCGACGACCCGCGCGGTGCCTTCGAGGTGCGCGTCGCCCACGCGCGCGTGCTGGCGCCGTCCGAGGACACCGTCGCGCGGCTGGTGTCGCTGGCGGAGCGGGCGCGCGAGGCGCTGGCGGACGCGGCCATCGCCGCATCGCTGCTGTCCCACGCGGCGCAGATGGCCAAGGAGCCCCTGCCGCTGCGCCGCCGGCTCGTCGCCCTCTATCGCGAGACGGGCCGCACGTCGGAGCTCATGGCGGAGCTCCAACCGGTGGCCGCGCTCAGCCTCCAGGCCGGGGACGTGGACGCCGCGCTCGCGGCCTACGACGAGGAGGCCCGGCTCGCGGAGGCGATGGGCCGCACGGACGAAGCGTTGCGCTCGTTCGCCAACGCCCGTGACCTGCTCGCCGCCGGTGAACGCAACGCCGAGGCCGCCGCGTGCGAGCGCCGCCGCGCGGAGCTACTGCGCGACGTGAAGCTGGACCTGAACGCGGCGGAGGCCTCGCTGGAGCGTGCCTTCGAATTGGCCGCGGAGCTGGACACCGCGCGCATGGGCGCGGCCCTGGCCGAGCGCCGTGACGATGCGGCCGCCGAGGCGCGCTGGTGGGAGCGCGGGCTGCCCCGGATGACGGGCACGCGCGAGGGCGCGGCGGTGCTGCTGCGCCTCGCGCGCCTGAACCTGGGCGAGCTCGCGGACACGCCGAAGGCGGAGGGCTTCCTGCGCCAGGCCCTGCGCCAGGACCGGTGGCTCACGGAAGCCGAAGGTCTGCTCGCGGAGCTGCTGGAGCGCGACGGCCGGCTCGCGGAGCTGGCCGCCTGGTACGAGGAGTGCGCGGAGTCGGAGCTCGACGCCGACCGTCACGCGGCGCTGCTGTACCAGGCCGCGGTCCTCTACCGCGACCGCGCGAACAAGCCGGAGGCCGCCGCCGCCGCGCTCATCGCCGCGCGCGCCGCGAAGCCGGACGACCTGAACCTGACCGCGCAGGCCGCGGAGCTGCTGCACCAGGTGCGCCGCCCCGCGGACGCCGCCGAGTTCGACGCCATCCTGTTGGAGGCGGACCCGTTCCGGGAGCCCGTCTTCACGCGCCACCGCGCCTACCTGGAGGAGAGCGGGGAGCGTCAGGCCCTGGCCGAGCTGATGCTCCGCCGCGCCGAGCGCCAGGCGCCCGCCGAGGCCGCCGCGAGCTACCTCGCCGCCGCGAGCGCCTTCCGCGAAGAAGGTGCCCGCGAGCGCGCCATCCTCTGTGAGGATCGCGCCTTCGAGCTTGATCCCGCCAACGCGGAGGCCTTCCAGCACGTGCGCGAGCGCGCCGCCGGAGACGTGCGCCGGCTGGCGGACCTGCTGGGCCAGCGCGCGGAGGCCGTGACCCCCGAGGACGCGTTGCCCCTGTTGCGTGAGCGGGCCCAGCGCCTGCTGGACGCAGGCGAAGCGCTCAAGGCCGCGGAGGCCTTCGACGATTACCTGGGCCGCGCGGGCGGTGACGTGGACGCTCTCTGCGCGCGCGCCGAGCTGGCCGCCCAGGGCGGAGGCCCCGCCGCCGCGCAGCCGTATGACCGCCGGGTGCTGGCGCTGGGCGGGGACTCGCTGCCGGTGCCGGTGCGCGTTCGCACGTGGCTGCGCCTGGGCCATGCGTCGCTCGCGTCGGGCGCGTTCCACGACGCGGCGGATGCCTTTGAAGCCGTGGTGTCGCTGGAGCCGGAGGGCGCGCGCGGCGGTGAGGCGCTGTCGCTGCTCGCGGAGGTGCACTCGCGCACGGGCAACGGCCCCGGCCTGTACCGGGCGTCGTTGCAGCTGGCGCGCAGGGCCCAGGACGCGGCGACGGAAGAGGTGCTGCTGCGCCGCGCGGCCGACCTCTTCGACGACCCGCGCGAGGCCATCGACGCGCTGGTGCCCCTGGCCCGGCTGCGCCCGGCGGACGCGGGCGTCATCGACCGTGCGGTGGAGGGCCTGCGCGCCCTGGGCCGCCACGGCGACCTGCTGGGCATCTACGAAGCGGGCGCGGAGGCCGCGGGAGGCTCGCGCGCCGCGGAGCTGCTGCTCGCCGCCGCGTCCGTGGCGAACGAGTCGCTGTCGGACGCGGACACGGCGTGGGCCCTCACGCGCCGCGCGGCGGAGGCGGATCCGGAGAGCCCGGCCGCCCTGCGCGCGCTGGTGGACGGCCTGCGTGCGCGCAAGGAGTCCACGGAGCTGCTCGCCGCGCTGGAGCGGCTGATTCCGCTCACGGACGACGCGGACGAGTCCGCGGTGCTCCGGCTGGAGTTCGCGGAGCTGGCGAAGGGCTCGGCCCGCGAGGAAGCCGCTCGCGACGCGCTGGAGGCCGTGGTGGCTCGGGGTGCTTCCGGTGCCGGCTACGCCGATGCGCTGGAGGCACTGGAGCCGCTGCTCGGTGATGCGCACGCGCGCCGCGCCGAGGTGCGCGTGGCCCGCGCGGAGCTCGTGTCGGGCGAGCAGCGCGTGTCGCTGCTGGTGGCCGCCGCGCGCGCCTTCGAGAAGGCAGGCCTGCTGGAAGACGCGCTGAAGGCCGCGAAGGCCGCCGTCGCCACGGAGCCGGACCTGCGCGCCGCGCTGCTCGTCGCGCACCTGCACCGCGCCTCCGGAGACGCGCCCCGCGCGGCCCGCGCGCTGTTGCAGGCGGCCCGGCTCGCCGCGCCAGAGGAGCGTCCCCCGCTGCTGCTGGAGGCCGCCGGCCTCTGGGAGAAGGCGGGCGAGATGGGCGAGGCGCTGGAGGTCGTCGAGCGCATCGCCACCGACGCGCCGGACATGCTGTCCGCGTCGGAGCTGGCCGAGCGCTTCGCTCGTCTGGGCGCCTTCGCGCGCGCCCTGGACGTTGGCTTCGCGCCCGCCATGGCCGCGGGCGAGTACACCGACGCGCTGGCCATGGCCGCGCAGGCGGGCGACGTGGCCCGCACGCGCGTGGCCCTCTGGGCCCTGGTCGCGATGCCGGACGCGGACCCGGCCCACGCCTCCGCGCTGGCGGACGGACTGCGCGAGGACGCGGAGTGGGAAGGCCTGCTGGAGCTGGCGGCGCTCTCCTACGAACGTGACGCCGCCTTTGCCGTGGCGCTGCGTGACGAAGTACTGCGCGCCCGTCCGGCCCCGGTGTTCGCGCGTCTGCGCGCCCTGGAAGAGGTGGGCGGAGAGCCCGGCCTCGGCGCGCGACTGATGCTCCTGTTGCCGGAGCTGGGCCTGGAGCCGGAAGCACTGGCCGAAGCGGTTCTCGTCCGCGTGCGCGCGCTGCCGGAGCCCGCGAGGCTGGAGTCCCTGGCCTTCGCCGCGGATGGTTGGCCCGCGCGCCGTGAAGAGCTGCTGCGCGAGCGCTACACCCTGGAGCGCGAGCTGGGCCGCCTGGAGTCCGCGGAGCGCACGCTGGCGCTAATCGCCCAGGACACGAAGGACGCGAAGGCGCGCGCGCTGCTGCACCTGGAGCGCGGCGAACTCTTGCAGGGCCCCCTGGCCCAGCCCGCCGAGGCGCGCGAGGCCTTCGAGGCCGCCCTCACCGACGACGCGGACAGCCTCGCCGCCGTGCAGTCGCTGCTCGCGCTGGTGGACGAGGCGCGCGAGTCCACGGTGTTCCTCACGCTGGCGGACACCCTCGCGAAGCTCGCGGGCGCCGAAGCGTGGGCGCCGTACCGCGAGCGCCTGGCGGACGCCTACGAAGCGCAGCAGCGCTGGGCCGAAGCGGCCACGCAGCTGGAGCAGCTCCCGGACACGGACGAGCGGCTGGCCCGCCGCGTGAAGTTCGCGGAAGCGCGCGGCCTGGTGGGCGAAGCGCTGCGGCTGCGCGAGCGCCTCACGCAGGACCCCGCGGAGTTGGAGGTCATCCTCCGCGGCTACCTGGACGCGCAGCTCGTGGGCCCGGCGGTGCGCCTGGCGGAGCGGCTCGCGGACGCGCAGCAGCTCACGCCCGCGCTGACGCGGTGGGTGACCGAGCGCTTCTCTCCGTCCCCTGACGGCGCGGTGCTCGCGGTGCGCTTCTGGCCCGCGCTCCTGCGTGAGAAGTGGCCGGACGTGGACGGCTGGACGCTGTACGCGGAAGCGCTGCACGCCCTGGGACGTCCGGAGGCGGAGCGAACGGACGGCATCGGAGCCGCGCTCGTGGGCAGCGACGCCCCCGCGCCGCGCGCGCCCGTGTCCAGGTTGGAGCGTCCCGCGCAGGACTTCCATCACCCGGAGCCTGACGGCCTGGTGCCGGTGACGGAACAGAGCCTCGCGCGGCTGCACGTCGCGCTGAAGCCGGTGCTCGAGTCGCTGGGCGCGCAAGGCGTGCGCGTGTCCGTGGACCCGCGCGGCGGCGTGGAGGCGTACCTCACGTCGCCGGACGCGCTGGTGCTGGGAGCGGGCGCGCTCGGCTGCTTCGGCGCGGTGGAGCTGGGCTGGCTGTGCGCGCTGGCGCTGGCGCTGGGCTTGGAGGGCGTGGAGCTCACCCGTCCCGGCGCGGTGCTGGCGTGGGAGGACGCGGTGGTGGCGGCCTGGCGCGCGATGCCCGCGTCGCTGGCGGCGGGGCGCGTGCTGGCGCGGCTGGACTCGGACGTGCGTGGCGGTGACCCGGCCAGCGTGGATGTGGGTGCGGTGCTGTCCCGCAGCGAGGCCTTCCGCCAACTGGCCCTGGCGTCGCTGGACGCCTAACCTGGAGCGCGTCATGCACCTGAAGCGACTGGCAGTGGCGCTCTTCCCCGCGGCGGCCCTGGCCGTGGCGGTGGGCTGTTTCTCCGACCCCGTCTACCCGGGCGACCAGGTGATGGGCACGTTCCGCTTCCAGGCGAAGCTGGACGCGGCGCGCACCACGTGTGACGCGGGCGCGCGCGACTTCGCGCAACTGGACGACGCGGGCAGCTTCTACTTCGAGGGCACCTTCTCCCGCGACACCGACGCGGGCACGGGCTTCTTCACCGTGCAGGGCTTCTCACGCGACGCGGGCTACACCGGCCAGAGCGTGTCCTCCACCCACCGCGCCATCGCGCGCCGCGACTCGTGCGGCACCGGCTGCGAGGACTCCGAAATCGAGGAGTCCATGAACGTCATGCTCCTGAGCGACAGCCAGGCGCGCAACGTGGCCCGCGACTGCAAGCGCCTGGACGGCGGCGTGCCGGAGGGCGACATCCCCGCGCCCACGGAGAACGGCTACGACGTGTCGCTCGCGTGTGGCTCGCTCACGGACATCTTCCTGCCGGGCAAGGGAGCGAGCTGCAAATGCAACCCGGTCACCTGCACCACCGTGTACACGGTGAGCGGCGACCGCATCGACTGAAACACCCGGGGCCTGTCCCCGTCGTGTAACGTGCGCCGCCCCGAAGTGGAGGATGGAATGGCGAAGCGTGCGGTGGTGCTCCTGTCCGGAGGCCTGGACTCAACGACGTGCCTGGCGATGGCGAAGGCGGACGGCTTCGAGCCGGTGTGCCTCTCTATCGCCTACGGACAGCGCCACTCGGTGGAGCTGGAGCGGGCGAAGAAGGTCGCGGCCACCATGGGCGTGCGTGACGTGCGCGTGGTGACGGTGGACCTGCGGCAGGTGGGCGGCTCCGCCCTCACGGACGACATCCCGGTGCCCAAGGACCGCTCGGAGGACGACATGTCCCACGACGTGCCCGTCACCTACGTGCCCGCGCGCAACGCGCTGTTCCTCTCCATGGCGCTGGGCCTGGCGGAGGTGGTGGGCGCCACGGACCTCTACATCGGCGTCAACGCGGTGGACTACAGCGGCTACCCGGACTGCCGCCCGGAGTTCATCCGCTCGTTCGAGACCATGGCCCAGCTGGCCACCAAGGCGGGTGTGGAGGGCGCGACCTTCAAGGTGCACGCGCCGCTCTCCGGCCTCACCAAGGCGCAGATCATCCAGGCCGGCGTGAAGCTGGGCGTGGACTACGGGATGACGCACTCCTGCTACGACCCGGACGCCCAGGGCCGCGCGTGTGGCCGCTGCGACAGCTGCCTCCTGCGCGCCAAGGGCTTCCAGGAGGCGGGAGTGCCGGACCCCACCGTGTACACGGACGGGGTGCGCTGATGCGCGCCGCGGCCGGCCTCACGCTGTCCCTGGTGCTGCTCGGGAGCACTCCCGTCCTCGCGCAGGATGCGAAGCCGGCCGCGAAGCCGAAGCCCACCGCGCCGAAGGCGGAGCTGGTGGACGCAACCACCGTCATCCCGGACCTGGTGCTGGACCTGCGCTACGCGACGAAGGACAACTTCCTCAAGCGGCAGGTGTACCCGGACGGCGCGCGGTGTCTGTTGTTGCCGGACTCGGTGAAGCGCCTGACGCAGGCCGCGGACGTGCTGCGCCCCCAGGGCTACCGGCTGAAGGTGTACGACTGCTACCGGCCGCGCGCGGTGCAGTACGAGATGTGGAAGATCCTCCCGAAGCCCGGCTACGTGGCGAATCCGCGCAAGGGCTCCAACCACAACCGGGGCGGGGCGGTGGACCTGACCCTGGTGACGAAGGACGGGGCGGAGGTGGAGATGCCCACCGCCTTCGACGACTTCACCCCCGCGGCGCACCACGGCTACACCGGCGGCACCCCGGCTTCCCGCAAGCACCGCGAGGTGCTGCGCAAGGCCATGGAGGGCGCCGGGTTCCAGCGCAACCGGATGGAGTGGTGGCATTACGACCTGCCCGGCGCTACGAAATTGCCGGTGCTGGACGTGCCCTTCACCCCGGCGGGGTGATGCCTGGCCGCCTGCTGGCCCAGTGGTTTCGCGTGGTTGCGTCATGGACTGCGCGTTAGTGGGCGCGCGCGGGGAGTGCCTGCTATTCCTGGCGTCCCATGAGTCAATCGCTCGCGGCCGGCCTGGAAAACACGCTCATTTCTCCGAACTCGGGAGCCGCCGCGCTGGCGCCCACGTTGGCGCCCGGTGGGTCCACGATCCAGCGGCGCAACACGGTGTTGCCGCGCGTGGAGTGGAAGGGCCAGCAGCCCAGCGTGATTCCGCTTCAGCGCGAGCGCTTTGAAGAAGTGCGCCCGCTGGGGCAGGGCGGCATGGGCGAGGTGGTGCTCATCCGCGACCACGACATCGAGCGGGAGGTCGCGCTCAAGCGGCTGCCTCCGGGCGCGGACCTGGACCGCGTGCTGCGCTTCGTGGAGGAGATCCGCACGGTGGGCATGCTGGACCACCCGAACATCGCGCCCGTGCACGACGTGGGCGTGGATGAGCAGGGCCGGTACTACTTCCTGATGAAGCACCTGAAGGGAGAGACGCTGGAGTCCATCATCTCCCGGCTGCGCCACTCGGAGCTGGACGCGCTGGTGCGCTATCCGTTCCAGGTGCGGGTGCAGATCTTCCTGGGCGTGCTGCACGCGGTGTCGTACGCGCACGGCAAGGGCTTCATCCACCGCGACATCAAGCCCGCGAACATCATGGTGGGCCCCTTCGGCGAGGTGACGGTGCTGGACTGGGGCCTCGCGCGCCGCGTGGGCAAGTCCTCCACTCCGAGCCTCCCGGAAGGCACGCCGACGGACCTGCACTCCGCGCGGCCGCTCCAGACGGAGCTGGGCTCCGTGGTGGGCACGCCGCTCTACATGTCCCCGGAGCAGGCGCGCGGCGAGCACGACACGATGGACGCGCGCAGCGACGTCTACAGCCTGTCCGTCCTCTTCCACGAGCTCCTGTCGTTGTCGCACTACCTGGAGGGCCTCCAGTCGGTGCCGGACATCATGACGGCGGTGCAGACGCGCGAGCTGAGCATGGGGTCCATGCACAAGCACAGCGCGCAGGGCCCGGTGCCCGCGGAGCTGATGTGGTTCGTGAAGAAGGGGATGAGCAAGGACCCCAAGGAGCGCTTCGAGTCCGTGGACGACATGGTGGCGCAGCTGCAGGCCGCGCTGGAGGGCCGCATCCACGTGCACTGCCAGCGCACGATGCTGAAGAAGACCCTGCACAAGGGCCTGCGCGCCGCGGACCGCAACCCCATGGCCCTCATGGCGGCGGGCCTGGTGGGCGCGGGCCTGGTCATCGCGTCGGCGGTGAACCTGGGCATGTCGCTCTTCGGCGCGATGCTGCACTGAGCCTGTCGCCCTGGGAGCGCGCGGTGTGATGGAGTGCCAGCGTGCAACGCCTCCGCCGCCTCCTCATGGCCTTCGTCCTCATCATCGGCATGCTGTACCTCGCGCTGTGCGCGGTCCTCTTCGCCGCGCAGCGCTCCCTCATCTACCCCGCGCCCCACACGGAGCCCTCGAAGCTGCGCGACCAGCCCGGCTTCGGCGTGGTGCCGCTGGCCACCGGCCTCAACGTGGACCGCTTCTATCTGCCCGCGCCGCCGGGAGCCCCTACCGTGGTGCACTTCCACGGCAACGGCGAGCAGCTCCTGTGGCAGCAGGGCTTGGGGCAGGCGCTCGGGGACGCGGGGCTGGGCTTCCTCGCGGTGGAATACCCGGGCTACGGCGCGTCGCCGGGCAGCCCGTCGGAGGTGGGCCTGTACGCGTCCGCGGAGGCCGCGCTCCAGTTCCTTCGCGAGCAGGGCGTGAAGCCGGAGGACGTCGTGCTCAGCGGACGCAGCCTGGGCACCGGCGTCGCCGTGGAGATGGCTCGGCGCGGATACGGTGCGCGCATGGTGCTGGTGTCCCCGTACACGTCCATGGTCGCCATGGGCCAGCGCACCGTGCCCTTCCTGCCCGCGTCGCTGCTGATGCGCGACCGCTACCTGTCGTTCGACAAGGCCCCTGACATCCCCATCCCCGTCCTCATCATCCATGGTGAGCAGGACGAAGTGGTCCCCGTGGACATGGGCCGCACGCTGGGCCAGCGCTTCCCGCACGCGCGCGTGGTGACCGTGCCGGGCGCGGGCCACAACGACGTGCTGGAGCGGGACGGTCAGCAGGAGTTCGCGCGGCTGGCCACGTTCGCGCTCGACGGGACCTGAGCAGCCCGGCAGGAGTAACAGGACGCATGACGTCCTGCGTTGCGTTCCCTTGCGCCTACCGGTGAGCGCCGGATTATGCTCCGTGTCATCAACGCGATGTTTCGTCGCGTCCTCAAGCGCCCCCGAGGGATGGATGAGCATCGACCCGGCCCCCGCCGCGACCCTGTCCGAAGCGGCCCGTGAAATCGTCGAAGTGGGCCGCTTCCTCAGCGTGCGCAACTTCGTTCCCGCCACCAGCGGCAACTTCTCCCGCAGGCTGGATGCCCGCACCGCCGCCGTCACCCGCTCCGGCGTGGACAAGGGCGAGCTGGTGGAGGCGGACATCCTGGTCGCGGACATCCACGCGCCGCCGCCCAAGGGCTCGTCCGCGGAGACGCCCCTTCACCTGCAGCTGTACAGAGACCGGCCGGAGGCGCAGGCCGTGCTGCACACGCACTCCGTGGTGGCCGCGCTCCTGTCGAACCTGCGGCTGCCGGAAGGCGAGCTGGTGCTCCAGGACTTCGAACTACTCAAGGCCCTGGGCGACACGCGCACGCACGAGGCGGCGGTGTCCATCCCCATCTTCCCCAATGACCAGGACATCCCCCGGCTCGCGGACAAGGTGACCGCGATGCTCGCGAAACGCACGGACCTGGTCGCGTATCTCATTGCCGGCCACGGGCTGTACACCTGGGGCCGGAGCATGGCCGAGGCCCGCCGCCACGTGGTGGCGCTGGAACACCTGCTGACGTACGAACTCGAGAAGATGAAGGTGCGGCGATGAGCAAGCTGATTGTCTACAACGACCACCAGCCGGAGGCGCCGCTGGGCGTCTTCACCGAACCCGAGGACATCCGTCGCGAGCTCAAGCCCGCGGGCGTGCGCTTCGAGCGCGTGGACGCGTCCGTGGACCTGCCGAATGGCGCTGGCCAGGACGAGGTCCTCGCGGCCTACAAGCACGTGGTGGACGCGGAGATGAAGGCCCACGGCTACAACACCGTGGACGTGGCGCGCATCAAGCCGGACGCCCCCAACGTGGAGGCCGCCCGCGCCAAGTTCCTCTCCGAGCACGCCCACACGGAGGACGAGTCGCGCATCATGGTGGAGGGCAGCGGCTGCTTCTACCTGCACGCGGGCGACAAGGTCTTCCAGGTGGAGTGCACGCGCGGTGACCTCATCAGCGTGCCGGAAGGCATGAAGCACTGGTTCGACATGGGCGCCGCGCCCCGGTTCGCCGCCATCCGCTTCTTCATCCGCCCGGACGGTTGGGTGGGCCACTTCACCGGCGAGACCATCGCCGAGCGCTTCCCCAAGTACGCGCCGTGAGTGCCCCCAAGGCTGTCGTCACGGACATCGAAGGCACCACCAGCTCCATCGCCTTCGTGAAGGACGTGCTCTTCCCCTTCGCCCGGAAGCACCTGGCGGAGTACGTCGCCACGCACGGGCAACAGGCCGCCGTGCGCCAGTGCCTGTCCGACACCCGCACGCTCGCGGGTGAGCCGGCATTGGGCGACGTGGGCACCGTCGCATTGCTCCAGCGCTGGCTGGACGAGGACCGCAAGGCCACGCCGCTCAAGACGCTCCAGGGGCTCATCTGGGCGGACGGCTACGCGCGCGGCGAAATCAAGGGCCACGTCCACGCGGACGCGGCCCGGGCCCTGCGCGAATGGCACGCCAAGGGCCTGCGCCTGTATGTCTATTCCTCCGGCAGCATCGCCGCGCAGAAGCTCATCTTCGGCTACAGCATGGAGGGGGACCTGACGCCGGTGTTCTCCGGCTACTTCGACACCACCACCGGACCCAAGGTGGAGGCGCTGTCGTATACGAAGATTGCCCAGGCGCTGGAGCTTGTGCCCGGCGACATCCTGTTCCTCTCCGACAACACGGCGGAGCTGGACGCGGCGAAGCAGGCGGGCCTGCGCACCGCGGCCCTGGACCGGGGCGAGGTGGCCCTGCCGCCGGGCCACGGGCACCCGGTGTTCCACGACTTCACGTCGCTCGACCCGTTCGCGCACGTGCCCTGAATTGATTCTTCATCCCGAGCTTTCCCGGAGCGGAGCCTCCCCCATGTCGAGTTCCAACACGCCCGTGCTGGGCATCATCGGCGGCAGCGGCCTGTATCAGATTGACGGCCTGACGGATGTCTCGTGGCGCCGGGTGTCGTCGCCGTTCGGTGAGACGTCGGACGAGTTCTGCTTCGGGCGCATCGGCGACCAGCCGGTGGTGTTCCTGCCGCGCCACGGTCGCGGGCACAAGATCCCGCCGTCCGAGCTGAACTTCCGCGCGAACATCGACGCGCTCAAGCGCAGCGGCGTGACGGACATCCTCTCTGTCTCCGCGGTGGGCAGCCTGCGGGAGGATTTGCCGCCGGGCACCTTCGTGGTGGTGGACCAGTTCGTGGACCGCACCTTCGCGCGCGTGAAGAGCTTCTTCTCGCAGGGGCTGGTGGCGCACGTGTCCATGGCGAAGCCGACGTGCTCGCGCCTGGGCGACGCGGTGATGGCCGCGTGCGAGGGCCTGGACATCAAGATCGTGCGCGGCGGCACGTACCTGGTGATGGAGGGCCCGCAGTTCTCCACGCTGGCGGAGAGCAAGATGTACCGGCAGTGGGGCTGCGATGTGATTGGCATGACCAACATGCCGGAGGCCAAGCTCGCCCGTGAGGCGGAGATCTGCTACGCGAGCGTGTCGATGGTCACGGATTACGACTGCTGGCATCCGGACCACGACGCGGTGACGGTGGATCAGGTGATCGCGGTGCTGCTGGGCAACGCGGGAAAGGCGCGCGGGCTGGTGAAGAACATCGCGCCGCTCGTGGGCCAGCACTCCACCCCGTGCCACGCCGGCTGCCAGACGGCGCTGGAGCACGCCATCATGACGTCGCCCGACGCTCGCGACCCGGCCATGGTGGAGAAGCTCTCCGCGGTGGCGGGCCGCGTCCTCAAGCGCTGAACGGCCGAACAAGGAAGACACGGCGATGAAAGTCCAAGGCGTTCCGATGCGCTCCATCTGGGTCGAGTCCGACGGCTGGAGCGTCGGCGTCATTGACCAGACGCGCCTGCCGCACGCGTTCGTGAAGGTGACGCTGTCCACGGCGGACGAAGCGGGCCATGCCATCCGCAGCATGCTGGTGCGCGGCGCGCCGCTCATCGGCGCCACGGCGGCGTACGGCGTGTGTCTGGCCATGCGTCAGGACGCGTCCGATGGAGCGCTGGAGAAGGCGCTGACCATGCTCCGGGCCACGAGGCCCACGGCGGTGAACCTGCACTGGGCGCTGGATGGGATGCGCCAGGTGCTCGCGCCGCTGAAGCCGTCGGAGCGCGTGGCGGCGGCGTACCGGCACGCGGCGGCGCTGTGCGACGAGGACGTGGCCATCAACCGCGCCATCGGCGAGCACGCGCTGAAGCTGTTCCAGGAGGCGTGGGACAAGAAGGGCCGCAAGGGGCGGCTCAACGTGCTCACGCACTGCAACGCCGGCTGGCTGGCCACGGTGGACTGGGGCACGGCGCTGGCGCCCATGTACCTGGCGCACGACGCGGGCCTCCCCCTGCACGTCTGGGTGGATGAAACCCGCCCGCGCAACCAGGGCGCGGTGCTGACGGCGTGGGAGCTGGGGCAGCACGGCGTTCCGCACACGGTCATCGCGGACAACGTGGGCGGCCACCTGATGCAGCACGGGGAGGTGGACCTGTGCATCGTCGGCACGGACCGCACGACGGCGCGCGGGGACGTGGCGAACAAGATTGGCACGTACCTGAAGGCGCTGGCCGCGAAGGACAACGGCGTGCCGTTCTACGTGGCGCTGCCGTCGCCCACCATCGACTGGACCATCCAGGACGGCGTGAAGGAGATCCCCATCGAGCAGCGCGACGGCGCGGAGCTCAGCGACGTGACGGGCCGGCTGCCGTCAGGGGACATCGCCACGGTGCGGATTACCCCTCCGGGGAGCCCCGCGGCGAACTACGCGTTCGACGTGACGCCCGCGCGGCTGGTGACGGCGCTCGTCACGGAGCGCGGCGTGTGTCCGGCGACGGAGGAGGGGATGCTGTCTCTCTTCCCGGAGCGGCGCGCCCCGCGGAGTCCGGCGAAGTGAGCGGGGTGGGGAGCCACCAGGCACTGCGCGAGGCGATGGTGGCCACCTCGCGGCGGATGAACACGTCCGGGCTGAACCAGGGCACGTCCGGCAACCTGAGCCAGCGGGTGGAGGGCGGTTTCCTCCTCACGCCGTCCGGGATGAACTACGAGACGATGACGCCGGAGGACCTGGTCCTCATGCGCTTCGACGGCTCGCACGAGGGCCACCGCAAGCCCTCCACCGAGTGGCAGCTGCACCGGGACATCCTCCAGGCGCGGCCGGAGGTGGGCGCGGTGCTGCACGCGCACAGCATGTTCAGCACCACGCTGGCATGTCTGCGCCGGGGCATCCCCGCCTTCCACTACATGGTGTCCGCGGCGGGCGGCACGGACATCCGGTGCGCGGAGTACGCCACCTTCGGCACGCCGGAGCTGGCGAGGCACATGATGGTGGCCCTGGAGGGCCGCAAGGCGTGTCTGCTGGCCAACCACGGCATGGTCGCCATGGGCGGGGACCTGGCAGCGGCCTGGAAGCTGGGGGTGGAGGTGGAGACGCTGGCGGCCATGTATTGGCGCGCGCTCCAGCTGGGCGAGCCCGTGCTGCTGGATGACGCGGAAATGGAGCGCGTGTTCCAGCAATTCCGGGGGTATGGCCAGTAGGAAGTGCTCCTCGCACACGTTCCTGCATGATTCCTGGGGTCCCTGCCTCTAAGTCGGACAGGGGGGAGGCGGCTGGGTCAGCCTCGGTCTCCAGGAGGAGTTGGCATGCGGTGGGTTCTCGGGTGCATGGTGATGATGGCACTGGGGTGTGCCTCGCTCATGCCGGTGGGGCGGGAGCCCTCGGACCCGCGGCTGGCGGACGCACTCCAGGCCTATGAGCAGTCCGCGACGCTCTACGAGGCGGGCCGGTACGCGGAGGCCGTGGCGCCCGGTGAGCATGCCCTGGCGCTGCGGGAGGCCGTGCTCGGGGGCTCGCATCCGGACGTCGCCTACTGCCTGAACCTGCTGGGAGAGGTGTACCGCCTCCAGGGGAGCTTCGCCCGGGCGGGCGTCGTCCACGAGCGCGCGCTGGCCATCCGGGAAGCGGTGGTGAACGACGACGCGGTGAAGGCCGTCACGGTGGCCACGCTGCTCGGCTTCGCCGCCTCCCCCACCATGGAGACGGACCGGCAGGCCGGGGGCTTCTACGACCATGGGCACGCGTTGTCCCGGCGGACGAACAACCTGTTCAGCCTGGACAAGCGCCGCCGCATGGGCGCGTTCGCCAGCCAGGAGGTGACCCTCAGCGAGAACCAGTCCGCCTACGCCGAGTCCCTCAACAACCTGGCCAACCTCTACCAGCAGCAGGGGCTCTACAGCCGGGCGGAGCCGCTCTACTCGCGCGCGTTGGATTTGCGGGAGACGGTGCTCGGCAAGCACCACCTCACCGTCGCGGACTCGCTCAACAACCTGGCGCTGCTCTACCGGGAGCAGGGGCTGTATGGCCGGGCGGAGCCGCTCTACGTGCGGGCGCTCGCCCTGCGCGAGTCGGCGCTGGGCAAGGAGGATCCGCTGGTCGCGGACTCGCTCGACACGCTGGCCACGCTCTACCAGGACCAGGGGCAGTACGGCCGGGCGGAGCCGCTGGGGCTGCGCGCGCTCTCCATCCGGGAGGAGGCGCTGGGCAAGGAGCATCCGCTGGTCGCGGACTCGCTCAACAACCTGGCCAATCTCTATCAGGACCAGGGGCTGTACGACCGGGCGGAGCCGCTCTACTCGCGGGCGCTGGGCATCCGTGAGGCGGCGACGGACGGCAGCCCTTCGGACCTGGCGGCCGCGCTCAACAACCTGGCCACGCTCTATCATGCGCAGGGGAAGTACGACCGGGCGGAGCCGCTCTACGCGCGGGCGTTCCGGCTCTGGGAGAAGGCGTTCGGCAAGCACCATCCGCACGTGGCGGCTTCGCTCAACAACCTGGCCACCCTGTACCGGAAGCAGGGGAGGTACAGCCAGGCGGAGCCGCTCTACGCGCGGTCGCTGGCCATCTGGGAGGAGGTGCTCGGCAAGAGGCATCCGGACGTCGCCGGCTCGCTCAACAACCTGGCCACGCTCTACCGGGACCAGGGGAAGTACAGCCAGGCGGAGCCGCTCTATGAGCGCGCGCTGGCGATTCGTGAAGCGGTGCTGGGCCGGAACCATCCGGACCTCGCGGCGTCGCTCAACAACCTGGCGCTCCTGCGGCTGGCGCAGCACCGGCTGGACGACGCGGTGCCCTTGTTCACGCGCGCCTTCGGAGTCTCCGAGCAGCGCCTGCGCCGCGAGGCGCTCGAGTTCTCCGAAGCGCGGCTGGCCAGCTTCCTCCAGCACCTGCGCGCGGACGAGGAGCAGCTCTACGCGCTCGTGCGCACGCACCCGGACTCCGTCAACGTCCGGCGTCTGGCATTGAGCGCCGCGTTGCTGCTCAAGGGCCGCTCCGTGGAGGAGACGGCGGACATCTCCCGAGCGGTCTACCGGAGCCTGGGCGCGGAGGAGCGCGGCACCTTCGAGCGGCTGCGCAAGCTGCGCACCCAGCTGGCCAGTCTCTCGCTGCACGGGCCCGGCGCGCTCACGCCGTCCGCCTATCAGCGGCAGCTCACGGCGCTGACCGAGCAGGGCGATGCATTGGAGGCGACGCTCGCCAGTCGTTCCGCGCCGCTGCGCGCGTTGGCCGCGCTGCCCGCGCCGGGTGACATCGTCGACCGTGTCGCTGGCTCCCTGCCGGACGATAGTGCCCTCGTGGAGTTCATCACCTACGAGGACCGTCCCCTCGTGCTGGGAACGGGCACGGCCCAGCTCCGCTGTCTGGCGTTGGTGCTCCTGCCCGACGGGGACATCCGCGCGTTGGACCTGGGGCCCGCGGCGCCCATCGAAGCCGCGGCCTCCAGCCTGCGGGACGCGCTGGCCCGCCGGGACGCCGCCTTCGAGGGCTCCGCGCACGCGCTCTACCAGCTCGCGTTCCAGCCGCTGCTCCCGCTCTTGGGGAAGGCCCGCCGCCTCTTCCTCTCACCGGATGGTCAGCTGGCGCTGGTGCCCTTCGCGGCGCTGCACGACGGGCGTCAGTACCTGGTGGACAGCTACGACTTCACCTACGTCACGTCCGGCAAGGACCTGTTGCCCCGGCCCCAGCAGCCGCGGCCGGCATCCTCGGTGGTGGTGCTGGCGGATCCCGCGTTCAACACGACGCTGCAAGCCTCTGTGGGAGGCGCGTCCGTGGTGGCGGAGCGCTCGCCTTCGCTGCGGCGCGAGGACCTGGTGGCGCGCGACTGGGCGCCGGTGCCGCTGCCGGGCTCGCGCGAGGAGGCGGAGGCCATCCAGCGCCTGTTCCCGCAGGCGCAGCTGTTCCTGGGACCGAAGGCGACCAAGGAGCGGCTGCTGCACCTGAGCACGCCGGGCATCCTCCACCTGGCGACCCACGGCTTCTTCCTGGAGGACGCCGCCGCGCCGGAGAACGCGCGAGCCGTCGCGACCTTCGGCGCGTTGGGCGAGGATCCGCAGGCCGCGCGCCCGCCGGATCCGCTGCTGCGCTCCGGCCTGTTGCTCGCGGGAGAGACGGAGAAGAAGAGCACGTCCGACAGCGCGCTGGTGACGGCGCTGGAGCTGGCGGGGCTGGACCTGTGGGGCACGCAGCTGGTGGTCCTGTCGGCCTGTGACACCGGGCGCGGCGCGGTCCGGCGAGGCCAGGGCGTCTACGGTCTGCGCCGGGCCTTCCTGGTGGCGGGCGCGGAGACGGTGGTGATGAGCCTCTGGAAGGTGGACGACGCGACCACGCGCACGTTGATGGAGACCTACTATCGCCACCTGCTCGGTGGTGAAGGTCTGGCCACGGCGCTGCGTGAAGCGATGCGGGAGCTGCGAAGGGCGCAGCCCCATCCGCACTACTGGGCGCCCTTCATCGCCATGGGGCGGGATACGCCGCTGCGGCTGCTCGAAGGGGGCTCGCGGCAGTAGCCCGCGCTTCAGGCGCTGCGCAGCGTGAGCAGCGTCACCTCGGGCGGGACGCCGATGCGGAAGGGGAGCCAGTGCCCCGTGCCGCCGGAGACGTAGAGGTGGCTGTCTTTGAAGCGGTAGCGGCCCAGCATGTGTTTGAAGGCGAAGCCGAACAGGGGAATCCCCAGGAAGGCCACCTGTCCGCCGTGGGTGTGGCCCGCGAGCGTGAGGCGCGCGCCGCGCTCGGCGGCGTAGGGGAAGAAGTCCGGGTGGTGGGAGAGGCAGAGCACCACGTCGTCCGGATTCCCGTCCTTGAAGGCCGTCTCCGCGGAGCGCTGCCAGCGGCGGTCGCGCCCGGTGCGGCTGGGGCCGGACATGGGGTAGTCCACGCCCACCACGCGCACGCGCTGACCACCGTGCTCCAACACATGGGCTTCATCCACGAGCAGCCGGACCGGCGCGCCACGCTGTGACAGTTGCTCGTAGCCGCCCAGGACTTCCTCGAGCCCGCGCCAGTGCTCATGGTTGCCAAGCACCGCGAGCATGCCGTGGCGGGCCGTCGTGGAGGCGAGGGCGGCCATCGTCTCGTCGACCTGGTTCACGTCGTCGATGAGGTCACCGGTCATCACCTGGAGATCCACGCCCGCGGTGTTCATCACCTCCACGGCGCCGCGCAGGTACTCGGTGGAGATGAAGGGGCCCACGTGCACGTCGGTGATCTGCCCGATGCGGAAGCCGTCGAGCGCGGCGGGGAGGCCACGCAGCTTCACCTCCACCTCGCGAACGGTGAAGCCCAGGCTGCCACCCACGACGCCCACGCCGCTGGCGCCCATGGCGAGGACGGGCATGGCCTGACCGGCCTTCACCAGGAGGCTCCGGCGCTCCAGATCCACGCCTGGAGATGCGGCCTGTTGGCGGCGTTCAGCGCGCAGCTTGAGGATGAGGAACGGCGGGCCCATCAGCATCACCATCAGCGCGGCGATGCTCCACACGACGGCGAACAGCTTCACCGGCACAAGGGCCGGAGGCGTGTGGTGCAGGCCATAGCCAGTGACGGCGGGTACGGTCCACGCCGCGAACGCGAAGACAGACAGGCCCACCAGTACGCCATGGCGCCAGCCCCGGGTGACGGCGGGCAACAGCCTGCGCAGCACGAGGTACGCGCCCAGGTAGACGAACAGCAGGACCAACAGCCTTCCCATGGTGTGCGCGCTCTCGGTGTCGTGAGGAGCCCCCAGGATAACGGACCCCCTGACCGCGCGCCGTGTCCTGTCACCGGGCTGCTCGCCTCCTGGGCTTCACGGGACTGACCATGGAATAACAGGAAAATGAGAAAAATCTCCGGGGCCGGTGTCCGCGTCGGGTGGCTGGGGCTGGTGCTGCTGCTGGGGTGTGCATCCGCACCCGGGCCTTCACCCTCGAACGAGTCGTCACGGGAGTGCGAAGCCAGCGACGAGGACCAGTGCCTCACGCACGTCTGCGAGGACGACGTCTGCGCGCTGTTCCGGTGCGAGGACCTGGCCCCGAGGCGCATCGTGCGGACGCGAGGGGCCACGCCGGTGGCGCCCATCTTCGTCGCGCCCGGCAGCGGACCGCAGCGGACGTGGGGAAGCGCGCAGGGCCTGCCGGGCGACGCGGTGCCCGTCATGGTGTTCCGCTGGCATCCCCGAGACAAGCTCCCCAGCGAGCTTCGCCGCGAGAAGGCGCAACAGGAGTGGGCGAAGCGGCCGAAGGAGCGGCACCACATCTTCCCGCAGGCGTTCAAGGATCACTTCGAGGAAAAAGGAATCAACATCCACCAATACGTCATCGCCATCGATGCGGAAGTGCATGCACGCATCCATCGGGGCGAGCGAGGGGGGCCATGGAACCGGGATTGGGATGCGTTCATCCAGCGGCGGCGCGACGGAGCCCAGATACCCGAATACTTTGAGCATGCCTCCCTGATGATTCAGAAGTACGGACTCTTTGGACTGACGATGACGTACTGGCAGCAGGTGGATCTCCTGCCGCTTCCAGCCGAGGACTGAACCATGCGCTACTTTTCTGTCGAGAGCCTGAAGGGCGATGAAGCAGGGCACTGGACGGGTTCGTACCGTGCTCGCCACCGATGGCACATCTCCGGGGTCGAGTGTCCCAGGTTCGGCGTCTGGGCGGGGATGGATGCCTTCCCCTCGGTGGATTTGTCCGAGGTCGCGGAGCCCGCGCTCGCTGAGTGGAAGGGACCCATGTCCCTCCCTGAATACAAACGATTGACTGCGCTCGTGCGCCCCTTCGTTCCCCCTGAACTTCCCCTCTACGCGGGTTGTACGTTCGGCCCCATGGTTGGAACCGCGCAAGGCAAGTTCGGTCCGGTGACTTGCTGGCCTTCGTGGGAAGTGGTCCTCCGCGAGGACGCGGTCGAACTGCTCAAGGTCGAAGGACTGAAAGGCGTCATCGCGGTCCGAATGGAGCTCAAGTCTCGTCGGAGCACGATGCCCGCGCTGTACGAGTTGGAAGCCCGGCCACTGGCGAAGCTGCACCCGGACTGCATCGGCGAGTTCAAGACACCCGCCTGCGACATCTGCGGGCGGCCTGAGTCATTCGACCTACCGCCGAAGCGTTGGCTCTTGCGCTCCACCGTGCCCGAAGGGCTCGACGTCTTCGGGGTCGAAGGCGCGAACCTGCACGTCGTCAGCGAGCGCTTCATCGAAACCGTGCAGCGCCTCGGCCCCAGCGACGTGCACTACCAGGAGCTACCCGTCGGCTGAACCGCGTCACATCCCTCCACCCGGGCTCGCGAGCCGCAGGTGCGAGTGCCGTGTCTCGGCCCGCTGGGCTTCCAGTTGAAGAACGTGGAGTCAGCGGGCAGGAAGTAGAGGAGCGAAACCGGAGGCGTAATGCGCGCGTGGTGGTGGCTTTGGGGTGTCTTGCTGGCAGGGTGTGCATCAGCGCCAGTGTCTTCGCCCCAAGAGGCATGGGCAGAGACGGAGTCGTCACGGGAGTGCGAGGCCAGCGACGAGGACCAGTGCCTCACGCACGTCTGCGAGGACGACGTCTGCGCGCTGTTCCGGTGCGAGGACGTGGCACCGAAGCGCATCGTGCGGACGCGTGGGGCCCTGCCGGTGGCACCCATCTTCGTCGCGCCCGGCAGTGGGCCGCAGCGGACGTGGGGAAGCGCGCAGGGCCTGCCGCGAGACGCGGTGCCCGTCATGGTCTTCCGCTGGCATCCACGGGAAAAGCTGCCCAGCGAGCTTCGTCGCGAGAAGGCGCAACAGGAGTGGGCGAGGCGGCCGAAGGAGCGGCACCACATCTTCCCGCAGGCGTTCAAGGAGCACTTCGATGACAAGCGCATCGACATCCACAAGTACGTCATCGCGATTGATGCGGAAGTTCATGCGCGCATCCATCGGGGCAAGGACGGTGGGCCTTGGAACCAGGATTGGGATGCGTTCATCCAGCGGGACCAAGGTGACGTACCGATACCGACGTACTTTGAGCATGCCTCCTGGATGATTCAGAAGTACGGACTCTTTGGGCTGACGATGACGTACTGGCAGCAGGTAGAACTCGCGCCCGTATCCGTCGAGGAATGAGCCATGCGCTACTTCTCTATCGAGAAACCGAACTTCGACGAGCCGGGACAATGGAGCGGGAAATACCGGGCACGCCACCGTTGGCACCTGTCTGGCGTCGACTGTCCTCGTTACGGCATCTGGTCACGGATAGGTGCATTTCCTTCAGTGGACCTCTCAGCCGTGGATGAACCGGTGCTCGCGAATCCAAAGGGCCCTACATCCCTTGAGGAGTACAAGCGGCTGGTGGCACTGGTACGTCCCTTTGTGCCTCCTGAACTGCCCGTTCATGCAGGTGGCTCGTTCGGTCCCATGGTCGGAACCGCCCAAGGCAAGTTCGGCCCTGTGACCTGCTGGCCTTCTTGGGTGGTGCTCCTCCGCGAGGACGCGGTCGAATTGCTCAAGGCTGAAGGCCTGAAAGGCGTCATCGCTGTCCGGATGGAGCTCAAGTCCCGCCGGAGCAACATGCCTGCGCTCTACGAACTGGAAGACCGGCCCCTGGCGAAGCTGCACCCCGACTGCATCGGTGAATGGAAGACGCCAGCGTGCGACATCTGCGGCCGCCCGGAGTCCTTCTCTCTGCCACCAAAGCGCTGGCTCTTACGCTCCACCGTGCCCGAAGGGCTCGACGTCTTCGGTGTCGAAGGCGCATGCCTGCACGTTGTCAGCGAGCGCTTCGTCGAAACCGTGCAGCGCCTCGGCCCCAGCGACGTGCACTACCGCGAACTCCCCGCGGAGTAATCACATCCCTCCACCCGGGCTCGCGAGCCGCAGGTGCGAGTGCAGCGTCTCCGCGCGCAGGTACAGGAACTGCGCATCCCCGAAGGCCAGCGCGTCCCCGTCCGTGAGCATCCGCTCCTCGCCCTCGCCCAGCTCCGCGGCGTTCAGCCAGGTGCCGTTCATGGACGCCAGGTCCTTCACCGAGCACGTCCCCTGCGTCGCGTGCCAGCGCAGCACCGCGTGATGCTTCGACACGGACGGGTCGTGCACCATCAGCGTGCACCCCTCCATCCGCCCCACCCGCATCTCCTGCCCGTCCTGCTCCGGCCCCAGGAAGTGGACCTCCAGCGAATCGAACGCCTGGAGCATCACCAGCAGCCGGTCCACCAGCCGTGAGCGGTGCGCCATGCCCACCGTGCGCGCCTCCGCCAAGCGCAGCGCCACCTGCTGGAACACCGGCTCCGGGGGCTGCTGGATGAGCACCACCGGTCCGGAGGCTTGCAGGAACGCCTGGACGGGCGCGTAGGCGAACGGGCGGAGCTGTTGGACGGAGGGCATCACGCCCCCACGTTACCCCCAGCCCTGTCTCT
>NZ_RAWN01000117.1:0-31195 GCF_003668895.1 Corallococcus sp. AB045 | reverse complement strand
CAGGTGTTGGCGGCGCTGCCGGTGCACCTTCGGGACTCATACGCGGACATCCGCCTCACGCAGGGCGCCGCGCTGGCGTGGGCGGACGTGCCCTTCGTGAAGTCGGGCGCGTGGGAAGGCACGGTGGGCCTGGGGGCAGGGGTCGCGGGCTTCTGGCGGCGCACGGAGGCCCGGGCCGCGGAGGTGGAGCCGGCGCCCTCGCGCAGGGTGGCGGCCTTTGTCGTGGGGCCGGCGGTGCGTGTGGCGTGGCGGGTGGGGCCGGCGCTCGCGCTGGAGGCGGCGCTGTCGGGAGAGGTGCTCCTGGGACGGCCCCGGCTGGGCTACTCGGTGGACGGCGACTTCGTGCTCCGGGAGGACGGTGCGTCCGTGCGTCCCCGACTGGGAGTGGGGATGGTGATTTTTCCGTGAGCACCGATGACCCGAACTGGCGGCGTCCCTTCTCCTTGTCGGGCATGAGGAGCTCGGGCTCACATGCGACCGTCGCGCCCCGTGGCCAGGACGCCCGGCTGATGGCGGCCATGCGGGGACAGCGCGACGCGACCGAGTCCCTGCTCCTGGAGCTGCTGCCGCGCGTGCGCAACCTGGTGCGCTACCTGGTGCGGGGAGACTCGGACGTGGAGGACATCGCCCAGGAGTCGCTCATCGCGCTGGTGCGGGGCCTGCCCACCTATCGCGGCGACGGGCGTTTCCACGGCTGGGTGGACCGGGTGGTGGTGCGCACCACGTTCGCGTGGCTCAAGCGTTCACGCGGACGCGAGGCCCGCTACAGTGGGGACCCGGTGGAGTTGTTGGCGGTGCCGTCCGACGAAGCGCCGGCGGACGAATATCTGCACCGCCGTCACCTGGTGACGTTACTGGACAGGTTGTCGACGGAGCAGCGGCACGCGCTGGTGCTGCACCACGTCCTGGAATTGAGCGTGCAGGAGATTTCGACAGAGCTGGGCGTCCCCTTCGAGACCGTGCGCAGCCGGCTGCGCCTGGGACGCACCGCCCTGCGCGCGCTGGCCTCGGATGGCGAGGCACCCGAGGGGGAGTCGTCATGAGCCCCCGCCCCCCCGACGACGGTGACGGTGAGCCGCTGGACGACCTGCTGCGCCCCCTGGACAACGGCAGTGGGCCCGCGCGGCGGCTGTCCCGGCAGCGTTCGAGCGCGCTGGTCCAGGCGGCATTGGACGCGGCGCTCCAGCAGGCGCCGGAGCCTCCGCGAAGACGCAGGCGTCCTCCCGTGTGGTTGATGGCGGGCGCGGCGCTCGTCTTCACCGGGGCCGCGGCCGCCGCAGTGTGGCGCTACGCGCGGCCCGCGCAGCCGCACGTGCAGGTGCTGACGCCGGCCGTGCCGGAGCCGACGCAGGTGGCCACGCTGGAGCCGGTGCCCCTGCCCCCGCCCGCGCCGCCCGAGCCCTTCGTCATCGAGCATCCCCGGCCGCTGCGTCCGAGCATCACCGTGAAGGAGTCGTCGAAGCCGGAGGACCTGCTGCGGCAGGCCAACGCGCTCCGTTCGGCGGGGAAGTGGAAGGACGCGGAGGGGCTGTACCTGCGCGTCATCCGCGCGGAGCCGTCGTCGCTGGCCGCGTACGTCGCGCGTGTGGCCTCGGGGTCGCTGCGGCTGGAGCACCTGGGTGACTCGCGAGGCGCCCTGCGCCAGTACCAGGACGCGGTGCGGCTGCAACCCGGTGGCATGTTGGATCCTGAGGCGCGCCACGGCGTGGCGGAGGCCCACCGCGCCCTGGGCGACACGGCGGCGGAGGCCCGGGCGCTGGGTGAGTTCCTCTCGCTGCATCCGGACTCGCCACTGAGCGCGGCGTCGCGTGCTCGGCTCCGGGAGTTGTCACCGCAATGAGGTTGGCGTGGCCTGTCGTGGAGCACCGCACGTCGAGGCACGGCCTTTCTCCCAATCCCTCGGACACGAAATCCGTCCCCATGGATGAGAAGGTGAGAACACCGCAGGACCTCCCTGTCGGCGGCGCTGAGCACGAACCTGTCCGACTGTCGGACAGGTTTTGCCAGTCCCAACGGGCCCCCTGCGCCGACGCGCGCCCCCTGAGGTTTTCCAGCGGACCTGCCTCGTCACCCGCTGGGGTCGAGGGGCTACCGCTCCGCCCGAGCAGCAGAAACCTGTCCGACAGTCGGACAGGTTTGGAGAGCCGCGTCGGTCGGGGAGCAGGCGCCTTCCTCGCATGGCGCAAGGTGACAGTCCCATGAGGCTCCGCGTCGCGTCGTTCATGGCCTGGACCGCTCTGCTGGGTGCCGGGTGCACGGTGGATGATCCGGTGGCCACGCTGCGCTCGCCCGACGCGGGGACCGACGTTCCGGATGAATGGGCGGAGCACTGCGTGGACAGCGGACCTCCGCTCCTGTTGGGGAGTCCGGCCTCGGGGCCGCGGGTGTGCAGCGGCCAGTTGGCGCGGACGCTGTTCCGCCGCGCGGCGTGTTCCTGCGAGGGACTGTCCCTCAGCGCCCCCTTCACCGTGGATGCGTTCCGAAGCTCCGCGGGGCCCTACGCTCCCGGAGGTCCGGGCGGCGACGTGGGCGTGAATGGAGTCCTGTCCGCGAACGACCGCGTCACGGTGGGTGGCTCGCTCCAGGTGGGCGGCGTCCAGCTCAGCAGTCCGCTCACGGTAGGCGGCGGCCTGGACAGCAACGGTCCCCTCTCCGGCCCCGGCACCTCCGCCACCGTGGCCGGTGACGCACGGGTGAACGGGGACGTGGGGCTCGCCGCGCTCACCGTGGGCGGCGTGCTCACCGTGCCTCCGGAGTTCTCCCCGGGCCCTGCCCAGGCAGCGGAGCTGCGCCGCGAGCCCGTGCCCGCGGTCATCCCCTGTGACTGCGACGAGGGTTCCCGCTTCGACCCGGCCGCGCTCATCGCCCACCACACCGTGGACAACGACAACGCGGCCATCGGCCTGGACCCGGCGACGTTGACGGACGTCACCGGCGAGCGCGTGCTGGAGCTGCCCTGTGGGCGATTCCTGCTGACGCGCATCGCGGGGCCGGGCCACGCCACGCTGCGCATCCGGGGCCGCACCGCGCTGTTCATCCCCGGCGGCGTGGACCTGAGGGAAGCGCTCACCGTGGACGTGCAGCCTCCCGGCGAGCTGGACCTCTTCCTCGCGGGCGGCTTCATCGTGTCCGGCAACCTCACGCTGGGTTCCGCCGCCCTGCCCTCGCGGGTGCGCGTCTATGTGGCGGGCTCGCAGGCGCTGGACATCTCCGCGGGCAGCACGCTCGCGGGCAACCTCTACGCGCCCCAGGCCCAGCTCAACCTGAGCGGCAACGCGGAGGTCTTCGGCTCGCTGTTCGTGCGCCACCTGGAGTCGTCCGGCGCGGTGCAGGTGCACCACGACGCGGACGTGCTCGGCGCGGGCGCCGCGTGCCCCGCCGGCTAGCTCAGCGGAACACCACGGTCTTGTGGCCGTTGAGCAGGATGCGGTGCTGCACGAACCACGTCACCGCGCGGCCCAGCACCACGCTCTCCACGTCGCGCCCCATCGCCGTCAGCGCCTCGGGCGACAGCGTGTGGTCCACGCGCTCCACGTCCTGTTCGATGATGGGTCCCTCGTCCAGGTCGCCCGTGACGAAGTGGGCCGTCGCGCCAATCAGCTTCACGCCCCGGTCGTAGGCCTGCTGGTACGGCCGAGCCCCCTTGAAGCTGGGCAGGAACGAGTGGTGGATGTTGATGAGCCGCCCGCGCAGCGCATCGCACGTCTCCGAGGAGAGGATCTGCATGTACCGGGCGAGCACCACCAGGTCCACGCGCTGCTCGCGCACCAACTCCAGCAGGCGCGCCTCCTGCCGTTCCTTGTTCTCCGGCGTCACCGGCAGGTGGTGGAACGGAATGTCGTGGGACGCGGCCAGTTGGTAGAGGTCCCGGTGGTTGGACACGATGGCGGGGATCTCCACCGGCAGGATGCCGCTGCGGTAGCGATACAGCAGGTCGTTCAGGCAGTGGCCTATCTTCGAGACCATCAGCAGCACGCGGGGCTTCTCCGCCGCGTCGTGCAGGTGCCACTCCATGGAGAAGCGCCCCGCGAGCGCACCGAAGGCTTCGCGCAGCGCCGCGGGCTGCGCCTTCCCCTCTTCATCCGCGAAGTGCACGCGCATGAAGAACAGCCGCGTCTGCGGGTCGCCGTACTGGGCGCTGTCGAGGATGTTGCAGCCGTGCTCGGCGAGCCAGCCGGAGACGGCGTGGACGATGCCGCGCTGATCCGGGCACGACAGCGTGAGGATGTATTGGGCTGGACGCTCGGTCATGGACGGCGGCGACTATAGCCGTGGCGGGAGAAGGCTCGTCCCCGGGCGGCGGGGATTGTCCGGTGCCATGCGCGGGACACTTCCCTCTCCAGGAAGCGAACCTAGACTCTGGCCTGTGATGGCCGACAGTCCTTCAGCCAACGCGCCCCAGCGCCGCCGACCGGTGTCGGACTCCCTGCGCGAATACGGCCGGGGCATCGCGGGCGGCCTGCTCTTCAGCCTGCCGCTGCTCTACACGATGGAGGTGTGGTGGGCGGGCTTCACGTCCCATCCGGGCAGCGTGCTGGCCTACCTGGTGGCCACGTACGTGCTGCTGCTCGGATACAACCGCTACGGCGGCTTCCGCCGGGACGTGTACTGGGTCGAAGTCTTCACCGACTCGCTGGAGGAGCTGGGGCTGGGGCTGCTCGTGTCGCTGGGGGTGCTCGTGCTCATCGGCCGCATCGGCCAGGGAACATCCCTTCAAGAAGCGGTGGGCATGGTGGTGGTGGAGGCCGGCACGGTGGCCATCGGCGTGTCGGTGGGCACCGCGCAGCTGGGCGGAGAGCACCGCGAGGAGAACGAAGAAGAGGACAAGAAGCGGCTGGAGTCCGCGGACCACGTCCCCGGCCAGCTGGTCATCGCGTTCTGCGGCGCGGTGCTGTTCGCGGCCAACGTGGCGCCCACGGAGGAGATCGTGATGATCGCCGTGGAGGCGCGGCCCTGGTGCCTGCTGGGGCTCGCCGCGCTGTCGCTGCTGCTGGGCGGACTCATCCTCTTCCAGAGCGACTTCACCCGCGCGCACCGCTTCACGCGCCGCCGTCTGCGCCGGGACGTGCTGGCGGGCACGTTCGTCACGTACGCCATCGCGCTGCTGTCGAGCGCGCTGGTGCTGTGGTTCTTCGGCCGGTTCAACGGCAACGGCCTGAGCGTCTGCCTGGCACAGGTGGTGGTGCTGGCGCTGGCGTCGACGCTGGGAGCTTCCGCGGGGAGATTGCTCATCCAATCATGAAGACGAACTGGAACTGGCTGGAGGGCGTCGTCTTCATCGCGAGCTGCGTGCTCGTGGCGCTGGTCATGGGCTACCTGGCGGTGGACGCGTGGACGACGGGCAGCGGCCCGCCGGACCTGACCGTGCAGGTGGGCACGCCGGTGGCCGCCGCGAACGCGAAGGAGTGGCGGGTGCCCGTCACGGTGACGAACCACGGCGACTCGGCGGCGGAGGAGGTCCACGTGCGCGTGTCGCTGCGAGGCGGCCGCGAACCGAAGGAGGAGGCGGAGTTCGTGCTGGCGTACGTGCCGCGCCACTCCCAGCGCGAGGCCTGGGTCGCCTTCCGGCAGGAGCCGCCCCCTGAAGGCGTGGAGGCGCACGCGGTGGGCTTCGCCACGCCCTGACGCCCGCTGCTATCCTGACCGCGCATGCGCGCGAGGAAGCTGGGGTGGTGGGCCGCAGTGCTCGTCCTCGGACTGGGCGTGGCCGTGGTGTCCTTCCGGGAGCCGGCAGGTCCCGCCCCTGCCTCGAACGGACGCCTCCGCGATGCACGTCCCGGCCATTCGGGAACGCGCTTCACGCAGCCGCTGGCCATGCCCGAGGAAGGCTCGCTGCGCATCACCGGCGTCGTGCGCGATGCGCGCGGTCCCGTCGCGGGCGTGCAGGTGTCCGCGTCCCGCGTGGATGCGGACACGCTGTCGGAGCGCCCCTGTCCGCCGACGCCCCCGCGCCATGAACACTCCCCACAGCGGATGCGACAGGGGGACTGCTGCTTCCAGGACATGGAGTTGGAATACGCGCGCCTGGTGGAGGCTCGCGAGGGTGAAGCGCCCGTGCTCGCCCAGACGATGACGGCGGACGACGGAACGTTCGTGCTCGAGGGCCTGGCCACCGGCGCGTTCACCCTCTGGGCCCTGGGTGACACGGGCGCTGCCGTGCAGCCGGACATCCCGGCCGGCAGGGACAGCGTGACGCTGACGCTGGAGGACGGCGTCTTCCTCTCCGGCGGAGTGGTCGAGGAGCTCACGCGGGCTCCCATTCCCGGCGCGCGGGTGACGCTGATCCACGAAGCCGGGTCCCGCTTCTTCGATGCGCTCGCGGACGCCCGGGGACGCTTCCGCGTCGGGCCCCTGCCCCCGGGACGCTACCTGCGGGTCGCGGGCGCGCAGGGGTGCCAGACCCAGGCCTTCCGCGAGGACGTCTGGCTCGATGCCGACGTGGACGTGACGCTCGTGCTCCAACGGAAGCACCGGCTCGAGGGCGTGGTGCTGACGCCCGAGGGCCTTCCCGCGAGCGGCCTGGACGTCCATCTGGCGCTCTCCGAGGGAGCGGGCGAAACCTCGACCACCCGGAGCGATGGCCAGGGCCGGTTCGCCTTCGAGGACGTCCCCGCCCTTCCGCACGAGGTCTGGACCCGGACCGGGGATGAGACCGCCTATGGACAGGCCTTGGGGACGCCTCCCGAGAAGGTGGTCCTCCGGATGGAGCCCACCGGGTTCATGGAGGGGACCGTGAGGGATGAGCAGCGAAGGCCGCTCGCGGGCGTGCGCCTGCGCGTGAAGGGCCACCAACTGGGGGGGCAACCTGTTCCAGAGGTGCTGACGGATGCGGCAGGCCACTACCGTCTGGGTCCATTGCTGGATCGCAGGGTCGACCTCCGATTGCTGCTAGCGCATTACGCCGACCGGCTGGAGAGGATCACCCTGGGAGCTCCCCATGCGGGACCCTGGGACTTCACGCTCACGCGGGTTCCGTCCGTTGAAGGCCAGGTGGTCGACACGGAAGGCGTGCCGCTCGCGGGCGCCCAGGTGCGGATCACCATGACGCGCGAACTTCCGGAGCGCATCTGGGACCTGGCCGCCGTCGACGACCAGACCGACACGTCGGACGAGTCAGGCCACTTCACCGTGGACAGCACGCATGAAGGCCCAGGAAATCTGTCCGTCACGGCCCCGGGGTTCCTCGCCGTGAAGCTCCCCGTGGAGGTCCCGTCGACAGGCACCCGGGTGGTGATGAACCGGGGCGCTTCCGTGTCCGGCACGGTGATGGATGCGACAGGACATCCCCTGAGCAACGTGGACGTCCGGCTCTGGAACACCGAACCGCTGAGCGGAGATCCCCATCGCACTACCGTGGACCCACGAGGCGCCTTCTCGCTGGGAGGACTGGAGGCAGGGCACTACGTCCTGGAGGCCCGGCTGCGGACGCCCGGCATCGAGCACACCGCGTCACAGGCCGTGGACCTGGAGGCGGGAATGCAGGCCACCGTGTCCGTGCGTTTCGAGGAGGGACGCACGCTGCAGGGGATGACGGTCAGCGGCGATGGACAGCCGATGTCCGGCGTGCGCGTCCAGGCCTGCCTCCTTCTGGAGGACGTGCCCGCGTGGCAGGCCCACGCCCCCGACTGCTCCGTCACGGGGGAGCGCGGCGTCCTCTCCGGACCGGATGGCCGCTTCGTCTTCAAGCACCTGACCGCCCCGGCCTACCAGCTCATCGCCTGGAAGGAAGGCCATGCCTTCGCGCCCTCGCGCTCTCAGGGAGGAACGCCTGACAACACCGCCCTGCTCGTCACGATGGGACAGGGAGACGTCCGGTTGGTCCTGGAGCGAAGGCCCCGCCTGCGAGGACAGGTCGTGAGCGATGACGGGACACCGCTGCCCTGCAAGGTCTTCGAACGCAGCGCCTGGGTGCAGGCTCCAGACGGGACGTTCGATCTCCCACTGCCAGACGATGGCCCCGGGACGCTCCTGGTGAGCGCGAAGGGCTTCTTCGAGCTTCAGCGGAAGTTCGCCGTGAGCCCTGGAACGGACATCGACCTGGGCACGCTGTGGATGACCCGAAGCCGCACGGTGCGTTTCATCGTCTTGAGTGAAGTGACACGCGCGCCGCTGGCAGGCCTCAGGGTCGCCATCAACACGAACGCAGACGCGCCTCGGCCTGGCGTCCGCGGAAGTTCATTCTATTTCGGGATCCTCGACGCGGAAGGAAGCGCGGAGGTGGAGGGGGTGCCCTTCGAGTCCGCCACCTTCACCGTCACCATGTACGGAGGGCCGGAGCAGGGAGAAACGGACGGGGTCCTGGATGCGACCCAGGAGACCGTCACGGTGCTGATGCCCATCTCGAACCGCTGAGCCAGTCAGGCGGCTATCCTGCGCCTACGCACTTCAGGAGATGCAGCGCATGCGCAGGGGGCATCGGGTCGCCGGATTCACGGTCGTGGTCGTTGCCGGCCTGCTGCTCCTGGCCTTCTTCCTGCGTGGGCATAGCGGTGCTCCAGCTCGCGAGTCCCGTGGCGCCACCCATCCCTCCGGCGGATTCTTCGCCGGCTTCCGCGCGGGACCCTCCTCCACCCCATCCACCGGAAGCGCGCGCATCACGGGTGTGGTGCGCGATGCACGGGGCCCTGTCGCGGGCGCGCGCGTGTCCGCGTCCCGCGTGGACGCGGATTCCCTCTCGCAACGCGCCTGCCCGTCGGAACCTCCGTCCCGCGAGCGTTCCTGTGCCGGGAAGACGTGGCTGACGAAGTGCTGCTTTCATGAACGGGGATTCGAGCTCGCGCGGCTCGTGGAAGCTCGCGAGGGCGACGCGCCCGTGTTCGCGCAGACGGTGACGGCGGACGATGGCACCTTCATCCTGGATGGACTGCCCGCCGGAGTCTTCACCCTCTGGGCACTGGGCGACACGGGCGCGGCGATGAAGCCAGAGGTCTCAGCGGGAAGCACGGACGTGGCGCTGACGCTGGAGGCGGGCATCTTCCTCTCCGGCACGGTGATGGATGAAGACACGCGGGCTCCCATTCCCGGTGCGCGGGTGACGGCGGTCCAGGATGCGCAGTCCCGCTTCTTCGACACGCTCACGAATGCCCAGGGACGCTTCCGCATCGGGCCCATACCTCCAGGCCGATACCTTCAGGTCGGAAGCGCGCAGGGGTGGCGGACGACCGCCTTCCGCGAGGGCGTCTGGTTCGATACCGACGTGGACGTCACCCTGGCGTTGCAGAAGCAGGCCCGGATCGAGGGACTGGTGCTCACTCCGGAGGGACGGCCCGCGAGCGGCATCACCGTCCAGGCATACTTCACGGGCGTCTCGGACGACGCCTGGTCCACGCGAAGCGATGCGCAGGGACGCTTCGTTTTCGAGGACGTCGTCGGGGCTCCGTACACCGTCTGGGTCTGGGCCTGGAATGAGACCGCCATCGGCGACGCCCCGGCGAAGGCTCCCGCGCAGGTCGTGATCCGGATGGAGCCCGTGACCTTCATGGAGGGCACGGTCAGGGATGAGCGGGGCAGGCCCCTGGAGGGGGTGCTCCTGCAGGGAAGAAACCTTCCGCTGGAAGCCGCCCCCTCTCCCGATGCGATGTCCGATGCAGCGGGCCATTACAAACTGGGGCCGCTGCGACAGACCACCATGAACCTCCAGTTGCGGCATGCTCGATACAGCGACCGGACAGAGGAGATCGACCTCCGCACGCCTCATGCGGGACCGTGGGACTTCACGCTCCAGCAAACGGTTTCGGTCGAAGGATGGGTCGTCGACACCGAAGGCACTCCGCTCCCAGGCATCCGGTTGAGACTCGCCAAGGGCCCTGTGGGCACCCGGGAACGTGCCTTCATCGAAGAAACAGCGGCCCTGTCGGATGACGCCGGCCACTTCATCCTGGACACCCCGAAAGAAGGCGCGGGCCACCTCTTCATCGACTCCGAGGGCTTCTCTTCCATGGAGCAACCCGTGGAGGTCCCATCGACGGGAGTCCGCGTGGTCCTCAGCCGAGGCGCATCCGTGTCCGGGAAGGTCGTGGATGCGAAGGGAGCGCCCCTGCCCCACGCGGAGGTCTTGCTCTGGGACCCCACGGCCCTGGGTGGAGACAAAGACCCCCGCTCCCTCCAGGTGGACAGCGAAGGCACCTTCTCCGCCGCGGGCCTGAAGGCAGGACACCACGTCCTGGAGGCCCGGCTCCCGACCCCTGGCATCGAGCGCTCCGTGACCGAGGCCATCGATCTGGATGCGCACTCACAGGTGACCGTGTCGCTTCGCTTCGAGGAAGGTCGCACGGTGAAGGGGCTGACGGTCGACACCGACGGACAGCCCTTGGCCGGCGTCCGGGTCCAGGCCTGTCTCTCCCTGGAAGATGCTCCCGAGTGGCGGACCCGTTCCCTGCGCTGTGACGCCGATGACGAGCCGGGTGTTCTCTCCGGGCCGGGTGGCCACTTCGTCCTCGAGCACCTGGTGGACCCGGCCCATCAAATCGTCGCCTGGAAGGAGGGCCATGCCTTCGTTCCCTCTCGCTCCCGGGGCGGAACACCCGGGCCGGCCGCGCTGGTGGTCAGGACGGGAGCGGAAGACGTCCAACTGGTCCTGCAGGAGCGTCCCCGGTTGCGCGGGCAGGTCGTGAACGAAGACGGCATGCCCGTGTCCAGCCAGGTCTGGGTAGGGGGCCGCCGGGAGCCTGCGCCTGACGGTGCCCTCGCGTTGCCCCTGCTGAGGGATGGCCCCGAGCAGCTCACCGTGAGGGCGAAGGGCTTCTTCGCGCTGGAGCGAGACTTCGTCGTGAGTCCTGGCAAGGACATCGACCTGGGAACCCTGGTGCTGCGTCGAAGCCGGAAAATACGCTTCATCCTCTTGGACGCAGCGACCCTTGCCCCCTTGGTGGGTGCCCGCGCCTTCATTGGCCGGCGCGAGTGCGATGACCGCTCGTGCACAGGGCCGTATCCCTCCTCGTTCTACGGAAACCTCGACGCGGAGGGTGGCGCCGACGTGGAGGGGCTGCCCTTCACGCCCATCGCCATGTCCGTCAGGCTGAGGCCGGACGAGCCCACCACGGACGTGCTCCTGGATGCGCGGCAGGAGACCATCACGGTGCTGGTGCCCGCCCCGAACCGCTGAGTCAGCAAGCGGCTATCCTGCGCCCACGCACTTCGGGAGACGGGCGCATGCGCAGGGGGAATCGGGGAGCCTGGCTCGCCTTGGCGGGCATCGTCGGCCTGCTGCTGCTGGCCTTCTTCAGCCTGCACGAACGCGGGCGTGCTCCAGGGTCCTCGGCCCGCGGGGCGACCACCGCGTCCGGGTTCCCTACCCGCTTCAGCGCGGGCCCCTCCTCCACCCCATCCACTGGAAGCGCGCGCATCACGGGCGTGGTGCGCGATGCGCAAGGTCCTGTCGTGGGCGTGCGCGTGTCCGCTTCGCGAGTGGAACCCGAGGTCACGCTGTCGGAGCGCTCCTGTCCTCCTTCCGAGGACGCACCCGCTGAGACAACGCGCCGACTGATGCAGTGCTGGGACGAAGCCTTCGACGAGCTGGTGGATCAGGTCGACAAGCGCGAAGGAGAGGCCCCCACCGTCGCGGAGACCACCAGCGCGGAGGATGGCACCTTCGTCCTGGACGGACTTCCCGAAGGAACCGTCACGCCCCATGCCTCCAGCGGCCAGAACGTGGCGATGCGCCCTGACGTGACGACGGGCCAGCAAGGTGTGCTCCTCGTGCTCGATGAAGGCTCCTTCTTCGAGGGCGTCGTCCTGGACGGACCGGCGGGAACCGAGCCCATCGCGGGCGCGCGCGTCACCGTCTTCTCCCACGAACACACGCGCTTCTTCCCCGCGACCAGCGGCGCGGATGGACGCTACCGCATCGGGCCCGTGCCTCCGGCCGACTACGGCATCCTCGTCACGGCCTCCGGCCGCGGCCCCAACCTGCGCATGCGGGCGGATCCGCTGGAGGAGGACACCTTCATCCTGGACCGCCCCGCGAAGTACGCGGGCACGGTGGTGACGGCGAAGGGAGCTCCCGCGCCCGGCGTCTCCGTCCGGCTGTACACGCCCAGCGCCACGCCCGAGTCGCGCACCGCACTCACGGATGCGCAGGGGCGCTTCTCCTTTCCCTCCTTCGAAGACGTGCCCGGCCAGCTCTTCGCGGAGACGGCGGCGCATGACGGTCTGGCCCATCTCAGGACAGCGCCACGCGAGGACATCGTCCTCACGCTCGGGCCCGGCATGGTCCTCCAGGGCACCGTCAGTGATGAGAACGGACGCCCGATTCCCGGCGCACGGGTCATGGCGGATCTCCACGATGCGAACGCGCCGTCCCCGCGCGGGCAGACCGTCACGGATGCGCAGGGGCATTACCGGCTGGGCCCGTTCTTCCGGCTGCCGCACTTCGTGGCGGTCCGCGCGGAGCACTACGTCGACGATGAGCCGGAACACTACGAACTCGGTGAGGCGGAGGAGACGCTCGACTTCACCCTGCCGCGCGCCCTCTCCGTGGAGGGCATCCTCGTCGACGAGGCGGGCCAGCCGCTCGCGGGGCGCGGGGTCAGCCTCCATCCTGGTTCGGTGACCTCCGTCATCGTCGACGTCTCACGGGAGTCCACCGTGACGGACGAAGCGGGGCGCTTCATCCTGGACTCGGACTAGGCGGGGCCCGCGTGGCTGAGCGTCTCCGACGAGGCCTTCGTCCCCCAACACTTCACGGTGGAGCGTCCATCGCGGGACGTGCGGTTGGTGCTGCGCCGGGGGGCTCGCGTGTCCATCACCGTCCTGAGCGCGGTGGGCGCGCCGGTGCGCGGTGCCAGGGTGGAGCTGTGGAAGCAGGATGCACGCGGCGAGTCCGCCCGCGATGGCGTCACGGATTCCCGGGGACAGGCCACGCTCCAGGGCGTTCCTCCCGGAAGCTATGTGGCCGAGGCGACCCTCGCGAGACAGGCCGTGGACGTCCATGCCTCCCAACCGCTGGAGGTCCAGACAGGTGAAGCGCCGCCCGTCACGCTGCGGCTGGAGGAAGGCCGGACCTTGCGAGGCACCGTCGTGAATCCCCAGGGCCTGCCCCTGCCCGGCGTCAGCGTCCGCGCGGAGCTGCTGTCCGCGGACCGGCCCCGCTATCGCGGTGCCCAATCGATAGGAAGGACTCCGGAGGGCGTTCGCACGGATGCCGAAGGCCACTTCACCCTGCGCCCGTTGAGCGCGGCCCGCTACACGCTCAGCGCGACGCTGGCGGAGCACCGCATCGACGGCGCCCTGTCCCAGGGCGTCCACGCGGGCGAGGACGAGACCGTCATCGTGGACAAGGACACGGCGGAGGTCCGGCTGGTGCTGCGGCGCATCCCGCATGTGCGCGGCCGGGTGGTGGCGGAGGACGGCGCGAAGCTGGAGTTCTTCGAGGTGAACGGTCGCCGGTACAAGGATCCGGAGGGGCGCTTCGACCTACCCCTGCCCGAGGCCACCGGCGCCCAGCGGTTCGTGGTGCGCGCCAGGGGCTACGCGCCGGTGGATCGCTCCGTTACCCCAGGCGGAGATGGCGACGTGGACGTGGGCACGCTCACGCTGACGCGGGGGCGGACGGTGCAGGTGTTCCTGCGTGACGCCGCGACGGGCGAGCCGTTCACCGGACGCGTGCGCGATGACTCCGGACAGTGGGCGACCGTCGCCATCGGCTATCGGATCCATGGCGATGGCGTCGCGGACGGCCCGCCCTACCTGCCCGCCACCGGAGCGGTGCCGCGAAAAGATGGCTCGCTGCGGCTGGAGCACCTGCCCTCCGCCGCGTTCACGCTCGAGGTGGACACCCAGCTCCACCTGCCGGCGCGGGTGACGGTGGGCGAAGCGGAAGACAACCTCACGCTCTCGCTCGACTCCGGCGCCCGCGTGACGGGCTACGTCCGCGACGCGCGGGGCCAGCCGCTGGGTGCCGAGCTCGTCTTCACACGCTCCGACGGCCTGACACTTCAACGCAGTCCCGCCTCCGGAGAATTCACCCTCCGGGCCATTCCCCCAGGGCTCTACACGGTGAATGCCTGGCTGATGGAGGTCACCAGTGAAACCCTCTTCCCGCCCCGCACCGTGCAGGTCCCGCCCTCGGGTGAAGTCCGCGTCACCTTCGACGAGCTTGGCACCGGCACCACCGTCACGCTGCGGCTGCCGCCGGACGTCGACCTCGCGTTGCTGTTGCCCGGTCAGGCGCCCTTCCCCGACAGCCCCAGGGCCTTCGAACACCTGCGTCTCCAGCAGCATCCCGTGGCGGAATGGACCGGCACGTCCGTCACGTTCCGCCGCGTCCCCAAGGGCCACTACACCGTCATCGCGAGCACGCGAGACAAGGACCGCGTCCATCGCGAAGAGCTGGACGTGCCCGCCGAAGGCACCCTGTCCCGCGACGTGAAGCCGGTGTGGATGCCCCTCGCGCGCTGACTCACGACGCAGGGGCCCGCTATCCTGCCGCGCATGGGGAATGGCGGACCTGGGGGACTGAAGCCTTGGCTGGGAGGAGCCGCGCTGGCCGTCGTCGCGCTCCTCGCCTTCCTCCTGTGGAACACCGAGGCGCCTTCGTCCGCGAAGGACTCGCCCGTGACCACGGTGTCGTCCGCGACGAAGCCGGCGGCTCGGGCGACACGAGTGACCACGCCACCAAGCCCCGCGGGCACCGCGCGCATCACGGGTCGCGTGCTGGGACCCCACGGTCCGGCCGCGGGTGTGCGCGTCTCCGCGTCCCGCGTGGAGCCTGGGGTCACGCTGTCGGAGCGGTCCTGTCCCAATCCTTCCGGCCAGGACGACGCGCGGGCTCCGGCCCTCAAGAGCGGCGCGTGCAGCTTCGACTCCGAACGCATGCAGTGGGAGTCCGTGGAGGCCCGTGATGGCGAAGCCCCCGTGTTCGCGGAGGCGGCCACGGACGCGGAGGGCCGCTTCGTGCTGGAGGGGCTGCCCGAGGGCCTCGTCACGCTCTGGGCCCTGGGCGACACGGGCGCGGTGTCACAGGGGGGCGTGGCGGTGGGCTCGAACGACGTGGTGCTGACGCTGGAGCAGGGCATCCTCTTCGAGGGGACCGTCACGGACACGGACCGCAAGACACCCATCCCCGACGCGCGGGTGACGCTCGTCTCCCGCTGGCACACGCGCTTCTTCGACGCGACCACTGACGTCGAGGGCCGCTTCATCGTGGGCCCCCTCCCCCAGGGCGACTACGCCGCCTCCGTCACCGCGGAGGGCCGGTCCCCGTGGTTCAAGCCGGAAGTCGAATCGCTCACCGCCATGCAGCCCGTGGTGCTCGCGCGTGCGCTCTCGCTCTCAGGACAGGTTCTCTCCGTGGACGGCGCGCCGGTGCCGGGCATCCTGGTGCACCTCGAAGGTGACACCGCGACGGCGTCCACCCAGCGCACCACGACCGATGGGGAGGGACGCTTCCGCTTCACCGCGCCCGCCGTCCTCCACCAGCTCACCGCGGAAGCAGGGGGCGCGTTCGCCACGCTGGATGTGACGCCGCCCCTGGAGCACGTGGAGCTGCGGCTCCAGCCCGGCGTGTTCGTCACGGGCACGGTGCGCGATGACGCCGGCAGCCCCATTCCCAACGCACGCGTGGAGACCTACCGGGAAGACGGCGGTCCCGTCACCGCCGAGGCGACCACCGTGACGGACGCGGGGGGCCGCTACCAGTTGGGCCCCACGCGGCCCGGGCCGCATACCTTCCGGATCCTCGCGCCCCACCACCTGGACGTGGAGCTGCATGCGCAGAAGCTCCAGCAGGGCATGGCGCCCCTGGACTTCACGCTCCGGCGCGCACAGAGCGTGGAGGGCCGCGTCGTCGACACGTCAGGCGCTCCAGTCGAGGGCATCCTCCTGACGCTGTCAGGGAATCGCCTGGGCGATAGGGACGACATCGACGCAGGTGGCGCCCGTCGCTCGGATGCCACCGGGCACTTCGTCCTGGACGTGAAGCGCGCGGGGACGGGTGAGCTGTCCGTGGAGGATCCATCCTTCCAGCGTCAAACCCTCGCGGTGCGAGTCCCCTCGCGGGATGTCGTCGTGGTGCTGGACCGGGGCGCCTCCGTGTCCGGCACCGTTTCCGATTCGCGAGGGCTGCCGCTGCGGGCAGCCACCGTGACGTTGGGGACGGAGGCGCAGGAGGACGCGCCATACGAAGAGCCGCGCCAGACCCTGACGGACGAACAGGGGCGCTTCCATCTGCAAGGGATTGCCCCGGGCACGTACCTCCTGGAGGCCGTTGTCCAGGGAGACCTGATGGACGCATCCGTGTCCCAGCCCATCACGTTCCAGGCGCGCGAACACCGGGACGTGTCCCTGCGCATGGAAGCAGGCCGTGAGCGCTCCGGCATCGCGGTGGATGGGGCGGGACAGCCGCTCGCGGACGTCGCCATCACGGCGGAGCTCCCGGAGAGCGCCTCATCGGAGTGGCGCGACGTCGATGACGACGGACCTTCCGGACTCCGCACAGGTCCGGACGGACGCTTCACCTTGCGAGGGCTCGTGGCCCCCCGTTACGCGCTGTGGGCCCACCTGCCGGGCTACACCTTCCGCCCCGGGCGCTCACAGGGAGGCGAACCCAACGCGGAGCAAGGCAGCCTCTGGGTGGACTCCGGTGCGGATCCCCTCCAACTCGTGCTGGAGCGCGACGGACGCATCCGGGGCCGCGTCGTGGATCCGGGAGGACAGGCCGTCACCTCGTTCAAGGTGACTGGCCGCCACGACTTCGGACAGTCCACCGAGTCGCCGGACGGCGACTTCGAGATTCCGTTCTCCGCCGCGGGCCCGGCCATGCTGACCGTGACGGCCCCCGGCTTCATGCCACTGGAGCGCGCCGTGACACTGTCGGAAGGCGTGGACCTGGACCTGGGCGTGCTGACGCTCGACCCTGGCTGGACGCTGCGGCTCGCGGTCCACGACGCGGAGACCGGCGAAGCCCTGTCCCAACTGGAATCCTTCCGCGCGACCCTCACCGAGCCAGGAGACTCCGACATCGCCCGCGCGATGTCGCGTCCCCGGAGCGTCTCTCTTCGCGACGGTGTCTACACCCTGTCGCAGCTGCCGCCCCCGCCCTTCACCCTGTCGCTCCAGAGCCGGAACACGCGCCCCTTCGAGCAGGAGGTGACGGCCCGCGTGGACACGCTCACCGTGGCCCTGGACCGCGCCGCGACGGTGCGGCTCCTGGCGCAGGACACGAACGGAACGCCCCTGCCCGCGCTCGTCTCGCTGAAGGAGGTGGGGAGATTTCCCATGACCCGCTACCAGGACTTCGCCCCAGGGGGCACGCTCGTCATCCGGGGTGTCGAACCGGGCGAGTACCTGCTGGATGCCCGCGCGGCCGACCCGGAAGAAGGGCCCCGCTTCACGCCCCGGAAGGTGCGGATTCCCCTCCGGGGCGAGGTGACCTTCACCGTGGAGGCCGCCCCTCCGTAGCATCAATGAAAACGGCGGCCTTCCCTGGGGAAGGCCGCCGCTCTCACTGCTTCAGGCTCCGGACTACTGAGCGGTGGTGATGGTGCCCACCGCCACGTTGATGGTCTGCAGCGAGCCGGAAGCCGGCAGCGCGTGCGCCTTGAGGACGGTCAGCGGCACCACGGTACCGGCCGGCATCTCGGCGGTGGCCTTCACGGTCAGCGCCACGGACAGCAGCGCGCCGTTGTACGCGTGCGCCGGAGCGCCCTTCTGGTACACGCCCACGCTCAGCATGCCGCCCTTCACGGCCGACTTGAGCAACTGGGGCGCGGTGCCAAGGTCGTAGCCAGCGTTGGCCACGTACTCGGAGCCGTCCACGGTGGACCAGGACGCGGTGTCCGCATCCAGCCCCAGCGTCAGGTCCGCGCCACGGCCGGACTGACCCGTGGGGCCCACCAGGTCCAGCACCAGCGTGTTGCCCGAGGACAGGCTGGCGTTGCGAACCAGGCGCCAGCCCGTACCCGTGGGGTCCACGTACTTCACCGTGCCGGCGACGGGCACGGTGATGACGGCGGAGTCCTTCTGCGACGGATTCGCCACGCTGGTGGCCGTCACGGTGTACGTGCCCGGCTTGTTCGGCGCGGTGTACACGCCGGCGCTGGTGACGCTGCCGTTGGCCGAACCGCCCTCCACGGCCCAGGTCACCGCGACGACGGAGCTGCCCGTGACTTCGGCCGCGAGGTTGACGGCGCCCCCCTGGTCCACGGTGGCCGTCTTCGGAGAGACCGTCACCGTCACCGTCGGAAGGACGACACCGCTCACGGTGAGGGTGGCCGAGTCGGACTTCGTCGGATCCGCCACGCTGATGGCCGTCACGGTGAACGTGCCATCGCGGCGCGGCGCCCGGTACACGCCCGTGCTGCTCACGGTGCCGTTGTCGTCACCGCCCTCCACGGACCACTGCACCGCGAGGTTGTTGGTCCCGGTGACCTGCGCGGACAGGGAGAAGGCGGCATCCTGCGCCACCGTGCCCGTCTTCGGAGAGACCGTCACCACCACCGTCTCGACGACGACGGGGTCCACCCGGATGGTGGCCGTGGCCTTCTTCGTCGGGTCCGCCACGCTGGTGGCCGTCACGGTGAACGAGCCCGTCTTCTTCGGCGCGCGGTACACGCCCGTGCTGCTGACGTAGCCGTTCGCGTCACCACCCTCCACGGACCACTGCACCGCGAGGTTGTTGGTGCCGGTGACCCCGGCCGTCAGTTGGACCGTGCCATCCCACGTCGTGCTGCCCGACGTGGGGCTCACCGTCAGCTTCACCTCCTCGACGACGACCGGCTCCACCGTGATGGAGGCGGAGCCCTTCTTCGTCGGGTCCGCCACGCTGGTGGCCGTCACGGTGAACGTGCCGGACTTGCTCGGCGCCGTGTACCGGCCCGTGCTGCTGACGGTGCCGTTCTCGTCGCCACCCTCCACGGACCACTGCACCGCGGTGATGGAGGAACCGGAGACCTCCGCCGTGAGGTCCGTGACGGTCCCCTGCCCGATGGTCACCACCTCCGGCGTCACCTTCACGATGACCGTCGGAGTCTGGACTGCCTCCACCTTGACGGTGGCCGTGTCCTTCTTCGAGGTGTCCACCGCGTTGGTGGCCACCACGGTGTACGTGCCGGCCTCGGCCGGCGCGGTGTAGATGCCCGAGCTGCTGATGGTGCCGCGGGAGTCGCCTCCCTCCACCGACCAGAGCACGCGCGTTTTCTTCGCGTCCTTCACCGAAGCGCTGAAGGTCGTCTTCTCACCGGCCTTCACCGTGACGGTCTTCGGAGTCACCGTCACCGGCCCCGAGTCGGGGTCGGAGCAGGCCGCCAGCGCCCCAATCAGGAGCGGAACAATGAGCTTCATCCACGTTTTCATGGGGAATTACCGTCCGAACTGGCTGACGAAGAGGGTGATGTCGTTGTCGTTCACAGAGCCGGCGCCGTCGAGGTTGGTCTCCTCGGAGCCGTTGGTGCCGTAGTCCTGCGCGAGCAGGCCCATGTCCTCTCCGTCCACGACGTTGTCGCCATTGATGTCGCCCGTGTAGACCTGGATGGCCGCCACGGCCTTCGCCGTCGGTACCACGACGCTCGCCGCGGACACGTGGCACAGGCCACGGGCCACCGGCGCCGCGTAGATGCCGTCCGCGTTGACGGTGCCGCACACGCGGCCCTCCGCCACGGACCAGGTCACCTCCGTGTTCACCACGTTCGCCACGTTCGCCTGCAAGGCGACGGAGCCACCCACCGGCACCACGTGCTGCGCCTCCAGGAACTCCACCGTGACGGGCAGGAGCGTGAAGGGCGTGGTCGCCTTGGCCGAGTTGCCGTAGGCGTCGTACGCCACCGCCTCGAGGATGTGCTCCCCCGGCGCCAGCGGAATCGGGAACAGCGGCAGCGTGTACGGCGCGGACGAGACCCGGCCCTTCAGGGCGCCGTCCACGTAGAACTCCACGTACACAACGCCCGTGTCGTCGGTGGCCTCGGCCCGCATCGCGTAGGTCTCGAACAGGCCCTCCACGCTGGCGGTGATGTGCGGCGCGCCCTGGTCCTGGAGGGTGGAGTTGCGCACCTCGAAGGTCACCGTGCGCTCCGTCACGTTGCCTGCCTTGTCCGTGGCCACCGCCTTGAACTGGTGCGGGCCGTTGGACAGGCTCCTCGTGTCGAACGCCTTCGCGTAGACGCCCTGGACGTCCGTGAACGAGGCCGCCGGGGCGTCGTCCACCAGGAACGCGAGGCTGGACGTCCAGACTTTGTCGCTCACGGAGGCCGTGAGCTGCACCGTCCCGTAGCTGCCCTCGACCGCCACGGAGAGCGTGGGGCTCTCTATGTCCGCCTGGGTGGACGTGACCAGGTTGACGTCATCCAGGAAGAACTGGGTGACTCCGCCCGTCACCTGCGCGACCGCCGTCTGGTCCGCGTCGAAGAACAACTGCACCGTCTGGCCCTTGTACGAGGTCAGGTCGAAGCGGTGCAGGCGGTACTCCCCGCCGGTGTCATCCAGGTTGGAGAGCGTCTTCAGCGTCGCCAGCTCGGTGCCGGCGGAGTCCCGCAGCTTCGCGCTGATGGTGTGGCGGGCCACGGCGTCGGTGAACGCACCGTTGTAGAGGCGCAGCCAGAAGCTGTAGATGGCCGAGGTCGCGGTCGCCGGAATGGCCACGGATTGACGGACGGAGTGCCGCGCCGGACCCGCGTTGGTATAGAAGACGTACATGCGGCTGCCGGTGTGCGCGAAGGACGCGCTGGTGAGGATGCCCGTCGAGCCCGACTGCGTCGTCGCGCTCGTCCAGTTCGTGGAGGCCTCGAAGCTGGGGTTGAGCACGAGCTGGGTGGACGTGGTGTCCACGTAGAACGTCACCGCGGGAGAATCCCCCACGTTGCCATCCGCGTCCGTGGCCCGGGCGACGAGCGTGTGCGCGCCGGCCGTCAGCGTGGAGAGGTTGACGACCCGGGTGAACGACTTGACCGAGTTGCCCAGGGACACGCCGTCGACGAGGAACTCCACCGCGTTGACGAAGCCGTTGTCGGACACGTCCGCGAAGTAGCCCACGCGCGTGCCGGAGAAGACCACGTTGGCCGCCACCCGGGGCGCCTCGGCGTCCGCCGCGCGGGTGACGCGCAGCGAGAAGTCATCCACATGGAAGTTGGTGGCGAGCGAGGCGTTCTCGCTGCCTTCCAGGAAGATTCGCACCGTCTGGCCCGCGTAGGCCGTCAGGTCCACGCTCTGCTGCGTATAGCCCAGCGTCGAATCCAGGTTGGACCACGTCGCCACCGTCCCCAGCACCGTGCCCGAGGTGTCGCGCACCTGCAGCGTCAGCGTGTCGCGCACGGCGGTGGTCGTCGTCTCGGAGGTGGTGATGTTGAGGAAGAAGGTCAGCGCGGCCTTGGTGACGCCGGCGGGAAGGGTGACGTCCTGCCACAGCCGGTCGACGTGCGTCGTGCCATAGCCGTTGAGCCATGCGAAGCCCTGGCCGTTGCGCGGGCCGGAGGAGACCGGGAAGTTGATGTTCGACGGGTCATCCGTCCAACCCAGGGTGTCCTGTTCGAAGCCCGGGTTGATCAGGAGCTGATCGAAGCTGTTGGAGACGGTGAAGCTCGCCGGAGCGGACGCGGTGGAGTTGCCGGCCGCGTCGAATGCCACCGCCACCAGCGCGTGCGCGCCGTTGGTCAGCGAGGTGGCGTCCAGCGGGAGCTGGTACGGCTGGGCGGAGACGAGCCCCGCCGGGGCGCCGTCGACGAAGAACTCCACGCGGGCCACGCCGACGTTGTCGTCGGCCTGCGCCTTCAACTGGAGGACAGGCGCGCTGCCAGCGACGCTCGCGACGACGGTGGGGGCCGTGCGGTCATCATACGTCCCGGCGGTGTAGCCCACGTTGATGGCCGCGAAGGCGTTCTGCACCGCGCGGTACTCGTTGGACTGGGAGCCGAAGAGGTCCGCCGCGGCCTGGAGGCTGCTGGTGCGGGCCGACAGGTAGTTGGACGACGGGAACAGGTAGACGGTGAGCGCGCGGTACCAGATGGCCGCCGCCTTGTCGTTGCCGATGCCCCTCATGCCCGCGGGCAGGTAGGTGCTGGAGAAGTCGGTGCTGAGCGCCAGCGGCTGCACGCCCTGGGACAGGAAGTAGAAGGCGCGGTTCATCGGGCCGCTGCTGTAGTGCACGTCGATGTTGCCAAGGCCCGGGTACCAGGCGTCCACGCTCGCGCCGTCCAGCGACGGGCGGAACATGATGCGCAGCGGGAACGCGCTGAGCTGCTCGCCCATGAGCCAGTTGCCGCCGGTGTCACCAATGGTGCTGCCGCGGCCGTTGGCCACCCAGAACTCCGTCAGGGCGCCGAAGATGTCCGAGTTGGCCTCGTTGAGGCCGCCGGACTCGCCGTCGTAGATGAGTTTGGCCGTCTGCGAGGTGACGCCGTGGGACATCTCGTGGCCCGTCACGTCGAGCACGCCCAGGGACCTGAAGCCGCCGGCGGCCGGGAACGAGCCGTCGCCGTAGCTCATGCAGAAGCAGCCGTCGCTCCAGAAGGCGTTGTTGTAGAGGTTGCTGGCGTGCACCCGGTTGTAGGTGGGCGAGCCGACGCCGTCGATACCGTCGCGGCCGAGGATCTTCTTGTAGAAGTCCCAGGTCGCCAGCAGGCCGAAGTGCGCGTCGACGGCGGCCGTCTGGCCGTTGGTGCTCAGGGTGTTGTTGGCACCCACGATGTAGTTCTGCCCGTCGCCCCAGACGTTGTCGGCGTCCGTGTAGAGGGTCAGCGTGGGGATGACGCCGTTCTGCACGGCGGCGTGGTTGACGTCGTAGGTCCGGATGCCCTCGCCGCCGGCGCGCGTGACATCGCGCAGCTCGAAGAGGCCCTGGGCGTTCTGGAAGACGTCCAACGGGACGTCACCGCTGTACTGCGAGTGGCCGAGGCCCTTGGCGGCGGCCGTCTGGAGCGAGTTCCACTGCTTCAGCACCTCGCCCGACTGCGCGTCGACGATGAAGTCCGTGTGCTTGACGCCGTCCTTCGCGTTCTCCAGCTCGGTGTGCACGTGGTACGCGAGCCGGTAGCTGACGACCTGCGTGTCGAAGTCCGCCGCGTTCTGCTCAGCGACCGGCTTGCCGGGGTAGCGGTTCACGAGCCGCGTCAGGGGGTAGACGATGAGCTCGCTCTTCGGCGTGACGGCGAACTCGCCCTTGGGCGCCAATTCCTGGGTGGCCTTCGTCACCGCGGACTTCGCGTCCAGCCTGGGCGTCACGCCCAGGCGGATGCCCTTGCGCAGGCCGTCGGTGGTGATGCGGATGTCCTCCGCGGACAGTCCCTGGTGGGTGATGGCCATGGCGCCCCACACGGGTACGCCCTGGTATGTCTGCTCGAAGCGCGCGTGCGTCTGGCCAAAGGAGTCCGTGCTGGAGCTGGACAGTTGGAAATCGTCCCGCGAGCTCAGCCCGAGCTTGAGGCTTTGCGCCTTGAGGTTTGCCAGGGATTGCGCCACACGCGCTGGCTCCCGGACCTGGAGCTGCATCAGCGTGGATGGGGCAACAGGGGTGAGTTTCTCAGCCGCGAGGGATGAGCTCGCCGAGAAGAAACCGGCGAGGAGCAGAGGCCACCGGGGCCACGGCTTGGGCATGGAATTGACTCCACAGCATGCAGGGGAACTCCCGCCGTCAGCACCCGTGGGGGCGTGCTGCCGGCGAAAGGATCACGCTCATGGCGGAGGGTCTGGACAGACTCAGACCTTTCCCCCCGTGTGTTCCATGATCAGCGTAATTGTCCACCAGTATACAGTGTCGAAATCCCAAGAAAATGGGGGGAAGCCCTGAGCCACGAAACGGCCACGGAAATCACTCGGAGTCACGACGTATCCACTCCAAGTCCCGTGAGTCTGAAGGGGCGCCGCACCCACATCGCTGACTTCGCCTGGGCTAGTTGGCGCGCTCCCACGCGTCCTGCCAGGCCATGCCCGTGCCCGGCGCGTAGTGCGACGCCGCGCCCTTGCACCAGCCGGAGTACGGGAAGGGCTTGCAGCGGTAGATGAGCCCGTCGGTGCCCTCCACCAACGTGCCCGCCGTGTAGCTGTCGATGCCCGCCGGGTACTTGTACTGCGCGGATCCGCCGGTGGACGGCTTCTCGATGTCCACCTGGAACGAGTAGCCCGTCTCCTTCGTGTACACGCGGTTGCCCAGCGCGTCCTGCACCGGCGTCACGCTGCCAGTCGTCTGGAGCACGCCCACCTGCACGCGGCTGGAGCCCGCGTTCACCTGCTGCGCCAGCCGATACATCCACGTGGCCGCGGGCGTGGCCGCGTCGAGTGTCAGCGGATACGACTCGGCGTCGCGGCCCGCGCTGTCGAAGAGGCGGAACGTCACCTTGCTCGACTTGGGCAGGTCCTCGCGCGCCTGCACCTGGCCCAATTCCTTCCACGACACCGGCGGGGGCGGCGTGTTGCTGAATTTCACGTCCGTGCAGGCGTAGAAGGCCTCCGGGCTGTCCGCGCGCTGCCAGATGGCGTAGATGACGTGCGAGCCCGTCCGGGTCGCAGGGAACGGGCAGTTGAGCCGGTAGCGGTTGTTCACCGCGGACACGTTGGTGACGTTGCAGAACGGCGTCGACTCCAGGTCCGGCCACTTCAGGGGCAGCGCCGGGTTGTAGCCCTCCTTCGTCACGAAGAGCTGGAAGTAGCCCGTGGCGTGCACCGCGGTGGCGTGGAAGACGAACTCGAAGCGGCCGCTGCTGTCCGGGGTGATGAGCGTGGACGGCCAGTCCGTGCGCGCCAGGTCCAATCCCTTGTGACTCTCATTGGCGGCGCTGCACAGCTTGCCGTCGGGGATGATTTCGCGGTGACGCCCGTTGGCGGCGCCCTGCCGGACGCCGTTCCAGTCATACAGCGCCTGCGTCCCACCGGCCTGCACCATGGCCTTGCACGCGGCGGACCTGGGACTCTCCGGCCCTTCCTTGAAACATCCATAGACGCGGCTCAGCGGTACTTCCATGGAGCCGTGCGCCGCCGCCGGACCGGCGGACAGCAGGGAGACAAAAGCGAGCGACGCGGTGAAGGCCTTGCGGATTGCTGGGAACATCCCTTCCTCCTCTGTTCGAAAACAAAGGAGGAAAGGCGGAGGCGAATCGGGTCAACGGCCGCTCAAGCCAGCAGCTCCGTCAGCAGGCCCTTGGGCAGCGTGGGGTCGCCGAAGTCGTCCAGCGGCCCGCCGGCCGCGTTCTTCAGGCCCACCGCGGCGCCAAGGGTGTTGAGCATCTTGTTGAGGTTGGGGCTGCTGTTGCCGCCCGCCGCCGTCACCGCCACGCCCTGCTTGAGATAGCCGTTGCAGCTGCCCGCCAGGATGAACGGGATGTGGCGCGCCGAGTGAGCCGGCCCGTTGCCCAGGTCGTTGAACCAGACGGACACCCCCTGGTCGACCAGCTTCTTGCCGTTCGGCAGGGCGTACGCCGCCAGCTGGTCCAGCAGGTAGTTGAAGGTCTGCGCGAACTGCGCGTCCACGCGCGAGTGCAGCACGTCCGACCCCGCGATGATGCCGCCCGACGCGTCGTGCGACGCGCGGCGATGGGAGATGTAGTGGAAGTTCTCCATCAGCTGCCCCGTCGTGGGGTCGCGGTAGCGCGTGGCGCTGTCGTTGCCGTTGCCCACCTGGATGGCCACCGAGCGCGTGGTGCCGCACGCCACCGCCAGCACCGCGATGTCCATGTGCAGCCGCACCGTGGCCAGCACCTCGTCGCCGTCCGTGCTGCTGTAGCCGGGCGCCTGCTGCTGGAGCCGCAGCTCCTCGTCCGCGCGAGCGCGGCAGCTGAGCGCCACCTCCAGGTCGCGCACGTTGGACAGGTGCAGGTCCAGGCGCTGCCGGTCCGTGCTGCTCAACTCCGGCCGCGACTGGAGCGCCTTCAGCTGGCCCGACACCAGGTCGTTGAGGCTCTTCTGGCGCACCAGCATCTGCTCGCGCGCCTCCGGCGAGAGGCCCCCGGGGCCCCCCACCATGGTCTGGTAGGCCACCCACGGGTCGTGCAGCGCGGCCCGGCGCGAAGCGCTGCCCCGGTGGGAGATGCAGGGGCCGCCCAGCCACCCGCCGGCCTGCCCCGCGTAGAGGTAGAGCGAGTCGCGCTTCTGCGGGTTCAGCTCGCGGCCGATGCGGTGGTCCAGCGACTCACCGGACGCCTCGGAGTCGCCGCCCACGCCCTCCACGGCGGGGCCCCGCGCGGTGAGGCACTGCAGCGCCCCGCGGGCGTGGCCGTCCCCGTAGTTGTAGTCCTTCATGTTGACGTTGCGCACCACCAGCAGGCGCGCGCGGTGGTCCGCCAGCTCCACCAGCGACTTGCCCGCGAGCGTCGTGGTGGAGAGGTTGCCCAGCGGCTCCGGCCAGAAGCGCTCCGGCTCATTGCCCAGCTCGGAGGTGCTCTGCGCGGCGGCCACGCCATCCGCCTGGCGAAGGAAGATGGCGAAGGGCAGCGCGTCCGGCTCCGCCGCCTGGGCCTTGCGGGGCAACAGCCCCTCCAGCACCGGCAGCCCCAGCATGACCCCACCCAGGCCCTGCAACACGCGTCGACGGCTCAGTTTCACGGCAGCTCCTCCGGGTGGCGAGTCACGAAGCCCACGCCCGTCACGACCTCGACGACCAGGTCCACGATGGGCAGCTGACCGGACTGCGACAGCTTGCCCAGCCGCGCCACCAGCGCGTCGTCCTCCGCCACGGCGGGGCGTCCGCTCAGGAACTCCACCCAGTGGCGCGCGTAGCACTCGTGCACTGCCTGCGTGGCCGCGAGCGCGTCCGCCAGGTCCAGCGCGTCCTTCACCGACACCTTCTGTCCGCCGATGCCCGGCACCGACGAGGCATCCACCGGATGCCCGTTGTCCGTCGTGCGGTAGCCGCCCACGGCGTCGAAGTTCTCGAACGGGAAGCCCAGCGGGTTGATGAGCGTCGAGTGGCAGGACGCGCACACCGTGCCGGGCGCCTCCGTGTGCGACGTCACCACCTCGCGGTTGGTGCGGCCATTGGGCGAGGGCAGCGCGGGGATGTTGGCCGGCGGCGCGCCAATCTTCTGGCACAGCAGGTGCTCCGACAGGAACACGCCGCGGTGGATGGGGTCCGGGTCGATGGACGTCGCGTGCGACGCGAGGAAGCCCACCTGCGTGAGCACGCCCCGGCGCTGCGTCCCGTCCAGCGTCACCGGCACGAAGTCCGCGGTGAACGTCCCGGTGAGGCCGTAGATGCGCGCCAGCTCGTCGTTGACGAAGGTGTCGCGCGACGTGAGCAGGTCCGCGAAGCGCCCCTTGCGCCCGAAGACGACGTCCTGGACGAAGAGCGCGTTCTCCTTCGCCGCGGACTCCGCCAGCTTCGTGGTGACGTTGGGGAAGCGCGTCGTGTTGGGCCGGATGCTCGCGTAGCGGGGCACGTCGAAGACGGCCTGGTGGTAGGCGTCCACCACGCCGCGCGCCCGGGGGTCCGCCATCATCCGGCGCGCTTCGGAGGCCACGCCCTCGCGCTTCGCCAGCATGCCCTCGCGGGCGGCGGCGAACAGCGCGTCGTCCGGCATGGAGTTCCAGAGCGCGTAGCTCAAGCGGGACGCCACCTCGAACGCGTCCAGCGGCACCTTGCCGTCCGCCGCCTGCGTGCTGCGCTCCACGCGGTAGAGGAACAGGGGCGACTGGAGGAAGCCCTCCAGCACCAGCCGCAGGCCGCCCTGGAACGCGGCCATCGTCGGGTACGCCTGCGGGCCCTGGCGGTACAGCTTCAGGTACGTCTCCACCTCGTCCGCGGTCAGCGGGCGGCGCAGGGCACGCAGGCCGAAGGACTCCACGAACGCCTTCGCGCGGGCCTCGTCCGTGGTGCTGCCCGCCGGCAGCAGCTTGCCCAGCTTCGTCGCGTCCGTGGCCACCTGCCCGGCCAGGTCCGCCGCCGCGCGCTGGTAGGCACCCCACAGCGCCTCGTCCACCGACAGCGCGCGGGCGTCGTTGTCGAAGAGGAAGCCACTCTGGGACGGATCCGCGCGGAACGACTGCGCCAGCGCCGTGGGCGCCGCGTCCAGCTTGAGCAGGTCCTTCACGCTGCTCACCCACTGCGCATGCGTCAGCCGCGCGACGCGTGCCGAGCGCGCCGCCTGCTCCACGCCAGCAGGGGGAGGCTTGTTCGTCCCGCCAGGGCCAGGATTGCGCGGATTCGCCGCGTCAGAAATCTGGCCCTCGCAGGCACTCAAGAAACTCAAGGAACCCGCGAGCAGCGCGGAAGTCCACCATCGTTGACGTAGCGCCATGGGGGGAAGCGCCTCCGTTCGTTGGAGGTCATCCCACTGGGGAAGCGTCAGGAAGTCAATCCGTACACCGGCCGGCCGGGCCCCGTATCACATGAATACTGGAAACCGCTGCCGGCACCGGATCCGCCGGGTGCTCAGCCCGGGATGAGGAAGCGCGCGATGACGCGCTTGAGGCCCACGGTGCCGCCGAACTCCACGGTGACCTTGGCGTTGGGGCCACTGCCCTCCGCGGCGACGATTCGGCCGGAGCCGAACTGTTCGTGGCGCACGCGCATGCCGCGCACGTCGCCCCCCACGCCGTCCATGTCGGACGAGGCTTGCGAATAGCTGCGGTCCACGCGCGGGCCCGTCTCGTCGTCGTCCCAGCTGCGGCGGCGCTGCGGCATGGCGGCGGCGCGCGGCGGAGGCGGCAGGTCGTTCTCCTTGAAGCCGAACAAGGCCTGCGGCACGTCCGCGAGGAAGCGGCTGGGCGGGTTGTACTTGAGCTCGCCAAAGAGGGAGCGGCACTGCGCCAGGCTCACGAAGAGCCGCTTGCGCGCGCGGGTGAAGCCCACGTAGCAGAGCCTCCGCTCCTCGGCCATCTCCTCGCCGCCGTCCGGGTCGTCGCTCTTGAGCGCGCGCGAGTGCGGGAAGACGCCCTCCTCCAGGCCGGTGAGGAACACGGCGTCGAACTCCAGGCCCTTGGCAGCGTGCAGCGTCATCAGCGCCACGCGGCCCTCGCTCACCTCCGCGTCGGCCTCACCCACCAAGCTGATCTGCTCCAGGAAGGCCTGCAGCGGCGGCACGTCCGCGGTGAGCGGCGCGGAGTCCACGCCCTCCGGCGCCTCCTCCTCGCGCGCCTCCAGCGCGGCGGCGGAGGCCACCATGTCGGACGCGCGCTTCAGGTCGAACTCCTGCGCCGCGCCCAGGAGTTCCTTCAGGTTCTCCGCGCGGGTGAGCGCCTCGTCGCTGCCTTCGGCGACGAGCGTCTCCACCAGCTTCGACTCCTTCAGCATCTGGTCCACCGCGCCCGCCGCGTCCTTCGCCGTGAGGGAGAAGGCGTGCAGCGACTGGAGCAGCTGGTGGAAGCCGCCCAGCCGCTTCTGCGCGGTGGCGTTGAGAGAGGGGATGCGGTGGCGCTCGCCCAGGGCCTCGTAGAGGCTCAGGCCCTGCTCGTTCGCGAAGTCCGTCAGCCGCTCCTCGGTGGTGTCACCGATGCCGCGCGCCGGCACGTTGAGCACGCGCAACAGGTCCGCGTCCGAGCGCGGATTCACCATCAGCCGCAGGTACGCGGATGCGTCACGCACCTCCGCGCGGTCGTAGAAGCTGCGTCCGCTCACCAGCTGGTACGGCACGCGCCCGAGCCGCAGCGCCTCTTCCAGCACGCGGCTCTGCGCGTTGGTCCGGTAGAACACCGCCATGCTGGAGAACTTGATGAAGCCCTCGCGCTGGACGGCCAGGATGCGCCGGGCCACCTCCTGCGCCTCCGCGCGCTCGTCGCGGTGAAGCAGCAGCTCCAGGTTCTCCCCCTTGGGCCGCTCGCTCCAGAGCTTCTTCGCCATGCGGCGCGGGTTCTTGGAGATGACCTCGTGCGCGGCGGTGAGGATGTTCTGGTCGGAGCGGTAGTTCTGCTCCAGCTTCACCACCTTCGCGCCCGGGTACTGCATGGGGAACTGGAGGATGTTGTCCACGTCCGCGCCACGCCAGCGGTAGATGGACTGGTCGTCGTCGCCCACCACCACCAGGTTCGCGGACGGCGGCGGGGCCAGCTGGCGCAGGAACGCGTACTGCACGGGGTTGGTGTCCTGGAACTCGTCCACCAGCACGTGCATGAAGCGCGTGCGGTACCGGTCCAGCACGTCCGGCCGGTCGCGGAAGAGCTTCACGAGCAGGAGCAGCAGGTCCCCGAAGTCCACCGCGTTCGCCGCGCGCAGCAGCTTCTGGTAGCCCGCGTACACGCGCTTGACGATCTGCCCGCGCACGTCCTCCTGCTCCACGCGCATGTCCTCCGGCAGCCGCGCGGCGTTCTTCTCCTGGTCGATGCGGTGCAGGATTTCACGCGGCTGCATCACCGGCTCCACGCCCGCGTCGCGCATGGCGCGCTTCACCAGGTTGAGCTGGTCTCCGTCGTCGTAGATGAGGAAGGACCGCGTGAGGCCCGCGGCCTCCGCCTCGCGGCGCAGGATCATCGCCGCGGCCGAGTGGAACGTGCTCACCACCAGGTCGTTGGCCTGCGCGCCCAGCAACTGGGTGAGGCGCTCGCGCATCTCGCGCGCGGCCTTGTTGGTGAAGGTGACGGCCAGGATGCGCCACGGGAAGACGCGGCGGACCTTCACCAGGTGGGCCACACGGCGGGTGATGACGCGCGTCTTGCCGCTGCCGGCGCCCGACAGCACGAGCAGGGGGCCGTCGCCATGGAGGACGGCTTCCGCCTGGGGCGGGTTGAGGTCTTCGAGGAGGGCGGTTTCGTGGGCGTTCACGGAGGGTTCCACCAAGGGGAAGAACCCCGTCTTCTAACGTCTTTCGCGCGCCGGTGCCGGGTCTTCCGCCAGGCCTGCCGCCCGCCGGGCCGTCCGCCCTCGGGACGGGCAGGAGCGTGGGATATAAAAGGGTCCACCGCCCATGTCCGACACCCCGTCCCGCCCGTCCCAGGCCCAGCTCGACCGCTTCGCGGAGCTCTTCAACCAGAGCCTCACCCTGCGCCACTTCGGCGCCCGGATGTCCTTCCCCGAAGGACGCATGGTGGTGGTGGAGCTTCCAGAGGTGCAGCCGCAGCACCGGGGCGGCCTGGGGGCCTCCGCCGTCAACGGCGGCGTGCTCTCCGCCCTCTTCGACTTCGCCATCGGCTGCACCCCGGCGCTCCGGGACCCCACCCGCCGCTGCGCCACCGTCCAGCTGTCCATGAGCTTCGAGCGCCCCGCCACCGGCAACCACCTCCGGGTGGAGGCCGTCATCGACAACGGCGGCCCGTCCACCCTCTTCGCCTCCGCGAAGCTGATGGACGCGGAAGGCCGGGTGTGCGCCCGCTGCCAGGGCGTCGTGCGTGTCTCCAACCAGCAGTGGGCCTC
>NZ_RAWN01000116.1:0-31399 GCF_003668895.1 Corallococcus sp. AB045 | reverse complement strand
GGGTGGGGTGGTGGGGCCGTTGAGGGAGGTGCGCGCGGCGTTCGGGCCGGATGGCAGGCCGCTGAGGATTCCGCAGGAGTTGGAGGAGCACCGCTTCCTGGCGGCGCGGCCGGTGGAGCTGCTCACGGACGTGCTGGCGGACGAGGCCGCGCGGGCACCGGCCTTCGGCCTGGACAATGCGTTGCGGCTGCCGTTCCGCGTGGCGGCGAAGACGGGGACGAGCCGGGCGCACGTGGACAACTGGGCGGCGGGCTTCACGCGCGAGCGCACGGTGGCGGTCTGGGTGGGCAACTTCGACGGCACGCCGATGCGCGGGGTGTCCGGCATCACGGGCGCGGGCCCGGTGTTCGCGCGGGTGATGGCGCTGGCGATGAGGGGCCTGCGTGCCGCGCCGCTGGTGGACCGGAACCACTTCGAGTCCGCGGAGATCTGCCCGCTGTCCGGCGAGCGCGCGGGCCCGAACTGTCCCGGAGCGATGAAGGAGGTCTACCTGCCGGGCACGGCGCCGCGCCACACGTGCACCATGCACCGGGGCGACGGCTCGCTGGACGTGGGCCCGGCGTATCTCGCGTGGGCACAAGCGGAAGGACTGGCCTCCACGTCGGTGAGTGCCGAGGGCGGTCCGGGCATGCAGCCCGGCTTCATCCTGCCGGCGAACGGGGATGAGTTCCTGGTGGAGCCCGAGCTGCCCGAAAGCGCGCAGGCCGTGCCCGTGCGGGTGATGGCGCCACAGGGGGCGAAGCTGCTGGAGCTGCGCACGGACGACGGCCGCCGCATCGAACTGCGTCCGCCCTTCGTGACACGGCTGCCAGCGGTGGCGGGAGAGCGCCGGTTGGAGCTCTGGGCGCCCGGTGGCTCCGAGCCGCTGGCGGTGACGCGGTTCCGGGTCCGATGAACGCGGCGGGAGTGGCCGTGCTCATCGCCGCGCTGGTGGCGGGCACGGCGCCTGACGTCGAGAGCACGGGCGCGTTGTCTCCGGCGGCTGATACGCATGTCCGTTCCACGCCACAGCCCGCGCGGGCGTCGCTCGCGGGCCGCGCGTTGGCCGATGCGAGCGAATCCTCCGCGCCTGCTTCTCGCGCGCATCAGCCCCTGGCCGATACGCACGTCAGCACCACTTCACGGCCTACGCGGTCGTCGACAGCAGCCAGCTCGCCAGCCGCCGCGAGTGCGTCCTCCGCGCCCGCGGCCCGTGCGCGTAAGCCCGTGGCCGGTACGCAGGTCGACGTTCGCATCCTCTCCAAGCACCGGCCCGCGCGCCTGCGGCTGGACGGTCCGCGCTCGCTGGAGGTCGTTGCGTCGGGGAACACGCTCGTGGTCGATGGCCGCCCCCAGCCTCATGCCCTGCGGCTCGACGCTGGCCGCTGGCATGTCCGGGGCCGTGGCCTGGACCGGCGCTATGAGGCCGCGCTTTCGCTGGAGGCCCAGGACGGTGAGCTGATCGTCGTCGCCACCTTCGCGCTGGAGACCTACGTCGCCGCCGTTACCGCGAGCGAGACCGAGGTCGACGCCCCTTTCGAGGCGCTCCGCGCACAGGCCATCACCGCGCGCAGCTACGTGCTCGCTTCCGGCAAACGGCACGACGAGGCCCGGGCCTGCGACCTCACTCACTGCCAGGTCCTTCGCGGTGAGGGCTTTGCCCGCCACCTGCGCCGCGCCCGCGATGCCGCCCGCTCCACGGAAGGCGTCGTGCTGCGCCTTCACAGCGGCGCCGTGGCCCTCGCTCCATTCCACGCAAGCTGCGGCGGACATACCGCCGAGCCCGTGGCCGTGTTCGGTGCCCCGGACCTCACGGGCGCCGCCGCCGTGCCTGACCGCTGTCCCGCGTCGCCGTGGCGCGCCGTCGTGCCTCGCGCGCTGGTGTCGGCCGCCGCGTCGGTCGCGGTCGGCGGCCCCGCTCAGGCGGAGGATCTGCTGCTGGAGCGGGACTCCAGCGGCGCGGTGGTGCGCGTGGTGGACCGCGCTTCGGGACGCGAGGGCCGCGGTGACGCGTTCTTCCGCGCGCTCGGAGCGCGTGCCGGTTGGGATCGGATCCGCAGCGCGCGGTTCTCGATGACGCTTGGTGGTGACCAGGCACTCCTCGAAGGACAGGGCCACGGCCATGGCGTCGGCCTCTGTCAGGCTGGCGCGGCCCTGCTCGCACGGCAGGGCTGGACCGCGGAGCAGTTGCTCGCGCACTACTTCCCGCGCGCCCTCCTGGAGCAGCCTCGGGACAAGTGAACGCGAGGGCCGTCATGGCCTCCAGTTCGCAGTCGTCCGCGAAGGTGACGGCCCTCCGGGGGCTCTCCTCCGGCCTCTCCGCCAAGGCTTATCAGCAACCGCCGTGCTCCGTATCGATTGCACCAGAGCCCTCAGCCCCGCGCGGTCCGGTGGGGAGGTGGCTTCGCGCACCGGCCATCCCGGTGCGGAACCCAACCGGGAGGCATCACATGGCGTTCAATCTGATCGAAGCAGTCGGCTCACAGTTCATGCAGAAGGGATTGCTCCAGAAGATCAGCGCTTCGCTGGGCGAGGATCCGCAGGCCACCACCAAGGCGCTGCCGGGCGCCATCGCCTCCGTGGCCGCGGGCGTCGTGGACCAGGGCGGAAACGAGGCCGGTGCCCACCGCCTGCTGACGAAGCTCAACGAGGGCGGCTACACCGGGCCGGACGCGCCCCCACGCGCCGGCGGAGTCGGCGGTGTCGGCGAGGGGCTCCTCGACGAGGAGGAGAGCGGGAAGGGGATGCTGAGCGGCATCTTCGGCAACAAGCTGGGCGGCGTCACCGAAGGGCTCACGCGCTTCGGCGGGATGCGCAATGCCGGCTCGGCGACGCGGCTGTTGTCCCTGGCCGCCCCCATGCTGATGGGCGTCCTGGGCAAGCAGGTGCGTGACCAACGCATGGGTTCTTCCGGGCTGATGCAGCTGCTCAACGGCCAGCGCAACAACATCGCCGCCGCGCTGCCCGCGGGCCTGGGCGGCATCCTGGGCTTCGGCGGTGCGCGCCACGCGGTCGCGGAGGTCATCGAACCCCACCGCGAGACCGTGTCGCAGGTTCGTGAGACGGGGCCCGTGCGCGAGGCCCACACCGTGCGCGAGACGACGCCTCGAACGACCTACAACCGCCCGCCGGAGCGCAAGAAGAGCATCGCCGGCTGGGCCATTCCGCTGGCCCTGCTCGCCCTGGTCGTGCTCGCGTGGGGCGCCCTGCGAGGACGCAGGCACGAGTCCGCCCGGGCTCCGCAGGTGAGCCACACCACACCGCCTCCCGCGCAGGAGCGCGTCGCGCAGACCCCCCAGCCCGCGCGGCCCACGACACCCCCGCCCGCGACGCCTCCCGCGACCCAGCCGCGGGCCACGCAGCCGAGCCCGCCCGCGACGGGTGGCGCCGGCACGGTGGGGCACGAGGGCACGGGCGGCTCTGGCAAACAGCCGAGCGAGAGCGCCAACATGGCGACCGACGCGGGCACGGGTGGCTCCGGCGACGTGGAGAAGCAGCCCGCGGGCACCGGCGGTTCGGGCCAGGAGAAGATGCGCGCGAGCGACCCCAACAGCCTGCGTGAGGCCTTCAGCGGCCCGAGCGCGCAGCAGGGCTTCGTGCTGGAGGGCGTGGAGTTCAAGACAGGCTCGTCGCAGCTCACCAAGAGCAGCCAGCGCATGGTGGGCGAGCTGGGTGACGTGATGCAGGAGAAGTCCGACGCGCGCGTGCGCATCAACGGCTTCACCGACTCCAGTGGCGACGCGAACGCCAACCGTCAGCTGTCGGAGAGCCGCGCGGAGAGCGTGCGCCGGGCGCTCGTGCGCCGAGGCATCCCGCAGGACCGCATCGAGGTCAGCGGCGAGGGTGACGCGAATCCCATCGCCTCCAACGACACTGCTGAGGGCCGCGTGCAGAACCGCCGCATCGAGGTGCAGGTGCTCGGTCAGTAATCCCCCCGGGCACGCGGTCCCGGCGGCGTCCGGTCCTCACGGGGAGGGCCGGGCGCCGCTGTCTTGGGGCACGGCGGACGGCTCCGGCCGGTGCAGCGGTTCACCCAGCAGGTCCGCCAGGTCGAACGCGTCCAGCAGCGCGTGGCCCTTCAGGTCGTTGTTGAAGAACACCCACGCCGTCCGGCCCGCGTCGCGCCAGGCGCTCACATCGTCCGCCACCCGCCGGAGCGCGCGGCGTCCATAGCGGCCCTCGTAGCGCCCTTGCGCGCCGTGGAAGCGCAGGTAGCGGAAGCCACCGGTGGGGCGGGGCACGGGCACGTCCACGAGGTCGTGCTCGCACACCGCCGCGCCATACGCGTCCAGCAACGCGAGCACCTCCGGGTGGTACCAGGCCGCGTTCCGGAACTCGAAGACGTGCCGCACGCCGCCCGGCAGGTGGGCGAGGAAGCGCTCCAGCCGCTCGGGGTCCGGCTTCGTCATGGTCGGCGGCAATTGCCACAGGAGGGGCCCCAGCCGGCTGCCCAGCCGCAGCACCCGCGAGTGGAAGAGCTCCACGCCCTCGCCCACCTCCTGGAGGCGCTTCAGGTGCGTGAGGAAGCGGCTGCCCTTGCACGCGAAGCGAAATCCGCGCGGCACCTGCTCGCGCCAGCCGTCCACGGCCGCCTCCGTGGGCAGGCGGTAGAACGTGGCGTTGAGCTCCACGGTGGAGAACACGCGCGCGTAGTAGGGGAGCCAGCGGCGGACCGGCAGCCCGTCCGGATAGAAGAGCCCCTTCCAGTGCTTGTAGACGTAGCCGCTCGTTCCCAGGTGGATGGCCGCCATGCGCTGGAGGATGGCCATGCCCCCCGCGCGTGGCCGCGCCCTGTCCACCGCGTTACACCTCCCGGAAGTTGTCCTCGGGGTTGGCCTGCGCTAACGCGAGGCGTTAGGGCTTCACGCTTGACCCTGCTTTCACCCACCCTCTAGAAGGCCCGCGACCCATGGCGACTCCCGACCGGTTTCCCCTCCCACAGGTCTCTGAAAGCACCCGTAAACCCGAGTGGTTGAAGGTGCGCCTGCCGCATGGCGAGGGCTATGAGCGGGTGAAGGCCATCGTGAAGCGGGTGGGGCTGTCCACGGTGTGCGAGGAGGCCCGCTGCCCGAACATCGCCGAGTGCTGGGGCGGTGGCACCGCCACGGTGATGCTGATGGGCGAGGTGTGCACGCGCGCGTGCCGCTTCTGCCACGTGAAGGTGGGGGCGCCCCCGCCGCTGGACCCGATGGAGCCCATCCATCTGGCGCAGGCGGTGCGGGAGATGAACCTGGAGTACATCGTCGTCACGTCGGTGAACCGCGACGACCGTCCGGACGGAGGCGCCGGCCACTTCGCGTCCGCCATCCGGGAGCTGCGCAAGGAGAGCCCGCGCACGCTCGTGGAGGTGCTCATCCCCGACTTCAAGGGGAAGGAAGAGGACCTGGCCACGGTGGCGCAGGCGAAGCCGCACGTGGTGGCGCACAACGTGGAGACGGTGGAGCGGCTGACGCCCACGGTGCGCGACCGCCGCGCGACGTACCGCCAGTCCCTGCGCGTGCTGGAGTACCTGAAAAACCGCCCGGAGAAGGTCTACACCAAGACGTCCGTCATGGTGGGCCTGGGCGAGACGGACGAGGAGCTGGAGCGCACGTTCAAGGATTTGCGCGACGTGGGCGTGGACGTGCTCACGCTGGGCCAGTACCTGCAGCCGTCGCAGTACCACCTGCGCGTGGAGCGCTTCGTGACGCCCGCGCAGTTCGAAGCCTACAAGGCGCTGGCGGAGTCCTTCGGATTCCTCTACGTGGCGTCCGGGCCGCTGGTTCGCTCCAGCTACCGCGCCGCCGAGTTCTTCATGAAGGGCCTGATGGAGCGCGAGCGCGTCGAGCGACTCGGCTGACCGGACGCACCCCTTCCCCAACCAGAGAGAGACACACCCCCTCATGGCGACTTTCGAATTCAAGCTCCCGGACCTCGGCGAAGGCGTGACGGAGGGCGAGCTCGTGAAGTGGCACGTCAAGGAGGGCGACCTGGTGAAGGAAGACCAGGTGCTCGCCGAGGTGATGACGGACAAGGCCACCGTCACCGTGCCCACCCCCCACGCCGGCCGCGTCGTGAAGACGCACGGCCGTGAGGGCGACATGGCGAAGGTGCACCAGCTGCTGGTGACGCTGGAGATGGAGGGCGGCGCTCCCGCGGCGCAGGCTCCCGCGCCCCACGGCGCTCCGGCGTCCCACGGCGCTCCGGCTTCGAGCCCCGCGCAGGCGGCGGCGCCCGCGGCCCCGGCGTCCGCCACGAAGGTGCTGGCCACGCCCGTCACGCGCCGCATGGCGCGCGAGCACGGCCTGGACCTGGCGGAGATCTCCGGCTCCGGTCCGCAGGGCCGCGTGACGAAGGCGGACGTGGTGGCGGCGCTGGAGGGGGGTACCGGCGCGCCGAAGAAGAACGAGGTCGCGGCCCCCGCGCCCCAGGCCGCGCGTCCGGCGGCGCCGCTGTCCGCGGGCAAGGGCGACGAGCGCATCGCGCTGCGCGGGCTGCGCAAGAAGATCGCCGAGAAGATGGTGCGCTCGAAGTTCACGATGCCGCACTTCGCGTTCGTGGAGGAGGTGGACGCCACGGACCTGGTCGCGCTGCGCACGCGGCTCAACAGCCAGCTGGCGGCGGCCGGCGACGGCACGAAGCTGACCTACCTGCCGTTCATCGTGAAGGCGACCATCGCCGCGATGAAGAAGTTCCCGCACCTCAACGCGAACTTCGACGAGGCGACGCAGGAGCTGGTGGTGCGCGGCGAGTACAACATCGGCATCGCGGTGGCCACGCCGGACGGCCTCACGGTGGCGGTGGTGCGCAACGCGGACCAGCTCACGCTGGGCGAGCTGGCGAAGGAGATCACCCGCCTGAGCGTCGCGGCGCGCGACCGCAAGCTGAAGATGGAGGAGCTGACGGGCGGCACCTTCACGATTACGTCGCTGGGGCAGAGCGGCGGCCTGTTCGCCACGCCCATCCTGAACCACCCGGAGGTGGGCATCCTGGGCGTTCACAAGCTGAAGAAGCGCCCGGCGGTGAAGAACGACCAGGTCGTGGTCCGGGACATGATGAACCTGTCGCTGTCCTGCGACCACCGCGTCATCGACGGCGATGTCGCGGCGAGCTTCGTGTACGAGATCATCAAGTACCTGGAAGCGCCGGACCTGCTGTTCCTCGCGATGGCGTGAGGACACGCGTCGTGGGGCACTCCCGACCGCTCCTGCTCCGGGGGGCGGCCGGGACGCGGGGGACCTCCGGAACAGCAACGTTGAAGGCGGGCAGCCGCGATGGCCGACAATCCCCGTGAGTTGATCCGCGCCGCGCAGACCGCCGAGCTCCAGGGAGACCGTGCGCGAGCGGCGGAGTGCCTGGAGCAGGCCGCCGCGCTGTTCCAGAAGTCCGGGCACACCTCGCGCGCCTCGCAGCTGTTGCGGCAGGCGCGCCAGTTGAAGGCCCGGGACCCGGACGTCAGCCCGGCCTTCACCGCGGCGATGACGGGCAACAAGGACGCGGTGGCCTACCGCGCGGTGAGCTGGGGCGACGCCGTCTCCGACGCGTTCAACGACAAGGCGGACGCCGTGGCGCACACGCTGGAGGACCCCACCGTGACCGGCGGCTCGGCGCTGCCCACCGAGCCCGGCCTGCCCAGGCTCGCCGGAAGGATCGCCGCCATCGGTGCGCCGTCCCCGGCCGAGGCCATCACCCCGCCTGACGGGACCGCCTCCGCGACCCGCGCCACGAGCACGCCCACCGAGCCCGAGGGAACTGCCGCTATCGATGCAGGTGGCCCGCGAGCTTCGCTCGAAGACCCGGAGGCCACCGCTTCTGGCGGGGGGCCGCGTTCGGCTGAGGATCGCGATGCTTCGCGGCCGTCAGAGGAGGGAGTCGCATCGGTTGCGCCACGGCCCCTGTCCGGGCGCATGCATGCCGTCGGCCCGAGTAGCCAGCGCGATGCCTCTGACGACGATGTCGTCGTCCCGGGCGGACTGCTCCTGCCTCCGGAAGAGGACGAGCTCGACCCCGCGACCGGCCTGCTTCGCGCCTCGGGCGCCGACGACACCGTCGCTCCCGGAGGACTCCTGCGGCCGCCGGACGAGGACACCTCGCCCGTGCACGCTGAGCCCGCGCGAGGCCGCCGGCGCGAGAAGCGCATCATCGAGCGGGGCCCCACCCGCGCGGATCCGGCCCTGGACGCATGGTGCTCGTTCTGCTGCCGGCCCCGAGGCGAGGTGGGTGACCTGGTGGCGGGCCCGGCGGGCGCGTTCATCTGCAAGGGCTGCCTGGGCGAATCCCAGGGCCTGCTGGGCGACGTCGCCGCTCCATCCCCCGTGCGCAAGCCCGTGGTGGAGGAGCCGCGCGCTGGGGTCGTGGAGATGGTGGGCCACGACGAGGTGAAGACCCTGCTGGAGCGCACGGTCCAGGCGGGCGCTCGGTGCCTGCTGCTCGTGGGCCCGGAGGGCTGCGGCAAGAGCCTCTTCTTCCAGTCGCTCCAGCGGCGCGGCCAGGGCGTGCTCGCGTCCGTGGACACGCTGGAGTCCACGCCGGGCACGGAGACGCTCCTCGTGGAGGACGTGGACCGCCTGGAGCCCCGGGCCCAGGCCGCGCTGACCGCGTTCCTGGCCAACCGCCCGGCGCGCGCGGTGGTGATGAGCGCTCGCGGCGCCGTGTCGTCGCTGGGCCTGTGGGTGCGAGGGGAGGGTGGCAGCCTGCCCGTCCCCACTACCGCGGGCATGATCGAAGCCGTGCAGGGCACCGTGCCGGTGTCGCTCCTGGAGCGCGTGCAGGTGCTGCTCCCGGTGCGCCGCCCCACGGTGCCGGAGCTGGTCGAAGTGGCCCGCCGCACCCTGGCCCTGCGCCAGCCGGCAGTGACGTTGTCCGAAGAAGTCCTGGGGGCGTTCGCCGCCGAAGCGGTCCGCTCCCCACGCGCGGGGCATGAGCTCCAGGCGCTGCTGTCGCGCGTCTACGCGGGCAGCTGGAGCCTGGAAGCGGCCCAGACGCCCGCCGCGCCATCCCACAACCCACGAGGGGGGCGAAAGGGATCACCATGAACACGCTCACCGTCTTCCGCCTGGGCCGGGTGGAGTACGAGGACGGACTGAAGCTGATGCACCTGTTCGGCGAGGCCCGCCTGCAGGAACTCATCGGGGACGCGCTGCTGCTGCTGGAGCACCCGCCCGTCCTCACGCTGGGCCGCGCCGCGAAGCGCGAGAACATCACCGCCACGGACGCGCGCCTCTCGGAAGAGGGCGTGGAGGTGTTCGACACCAACCGCGGCGGCGACGTCACCTACCACGGCCCCGGACAGGTGGTGGGCTACCCCATCCTCCTCCTGCCGCCGGAGCGCCGCGACGTGCGCCGCTACGTGCGAGACGTGGAGCGCGGCCTCACCCAGACGCTCGCGGCCTTTGGCCTCACCGCTGGCGCCATCCCCAAGTGGCCGGGGGTGTGGCTGGGGCAGGAGGGCTCACCGGACGCGCGGAAGATTGGCGCCATTGGCGTGCACCTGTCGCGCTGGCTCACCACGCACGGCTTCGCGCTCAACGTGAACACGAACCTGGAGCACTTCCAGCTCATCGTCCCGTGCGGCATCCGCGAGGCGGGCGTCACGTCCATGCAGCGCGAGCTGGGCCACCCCGTGTCCGTCCCGGACGTGGAGGAGGTGCTCGCGCGCGAGTTCACCCAGGTCTTCGATGCCCAGCGCGTGGACGGCACGGTGGACCTGCGCACGGTGAGCGTCGCCGTGATGCACGGCCGGGGGCCGGAAGCGCGCGTGCTGCTGCTGCGCCGGACGCCGGAGCGCGGTGGCTTCTGGCAGACGGTGACGGGGCGCCTGGAGCCGGGCGAGTCCCCCGTGGAGGCCGCCCGCCGCGAGGTGGCGGAGGAGACGGGCCTTCAGCTCCCCGTGGTGGACCTGGCCTACCGCCACGCGTTCGCGCTGGGGGATGCGCTGCCTCCGAAGCTGGTGGAGGAGCACGGCTTCGCGGTGCACGCCGCGCCGGACACCCAGGTGCGCCTGGGCCCGGAGCACGACGCCTTCGAGTGGGTGGACGTGCCCACGGCGCTCGCGCGGCTGCCCTTCCGGGGCCTGCGCGAGACGGTGACCCGGGCGCTCAGCGCGCCCAGGCCGTGACAGCCCCTACAGCTGGATGACCATCGCCTCCTTGGCGGCGATGGCGTCCTTGCGGTGCTTGCGCACCTCGCGCAGCAGCTTGTCCATGCTCGCGTCGTCGCGGCCCGGGTCGTGGTGGAAGAGCACCAGCTGCTTCACCTCGCTGGCGTCCGCCGCGCGCACCGCCGCCTCCCAGGTGGAGTGGCCCCAGCCCGTGCGGACCCGGTACTCGTCCTCCGTGTACATGGAGTCGTAGATGAGCGCGTCCGCGCCCCGCGCGAAGTCGAACAGCTTCGCGTCCAGCGCGGTGCCGTGCTCCACGTCCGTCGCGTACACCAGCGAGCGCCCGCCGAAGTCCACCCGGTAGCCCACGTTGCCGCCCGGGTGGTTCAGCTCCAGCGTGCGAACAATGGCCTTGCCCACCGGGATGTCCTCGCCCACCACCACGTCCCGGTACGCCAGGCGCGTGCGGAACACGTCCTCCGCCGTTACCGGGAAGTAGGGGGGCACCATCTGCCCGGCCAGGATCTGCTTGAGCGACTTGCCGTCCCGAGGTGAGCCGTACAGCGTCACGTCGTTCGCCGGAGAGAACATCGGCGAGAAGAACGGCAGGCCCTGCAGGTGGTCGTAGTGGTAGTGCGAGATGAAGATGGACGCCTTGATGGGCTTGCGCGTCGCCACCAGCGCATCCCCCAGGCCTCGCGCTCCAGAGCCCAGGTCGAAGATGAGCAGCTCGTCGCCGCAGCGGACCTCCACGCACGGCGTGTTGCCGCCGTAGCGCTTCGTCGCCGGGCCTGGCGCGGGGATGGAACCGCGCACCCCCCAGAAGCGCACCTCGAAGCGCGCGGTGCTCCGCCGGGCCGGGCGCTCAGCCGGCCTTGGCTTCCGTGTCGTCGTCCTCCGCGAAGAGCTCAATCAGGTGCCCCGTACGCTCGCGCTTCGTCCTCAAATAGTCGAGGTTATGCGGATTGTGCTCGGTCCGGGAAGGGATTCGGCGCCGAACCGCCACGCCTTCCTCCACCAGCCCGGCGATCTTCAGCGGATTGTTGGTGATCAGGTCCACCGACCGCACATCCAACGACCGCAGCATTTCCGCAGCGATGTCGTACGAGCGCAAGTCATCCGCGAAGCCCAGCTGGCGGTTGGCCTCGTAGGTGTCCAGCCCCTTGGACTGCAGGGCGTAGGCCTTGATCTTGTTGCCCAGGCCGATGCCCCGGCCCTCCTGGCGCAGGTAGAGCACCACGCCCAGCCCGTTCTGGGACACGAAGTCGAGCGCCCGGTCCAGCTGCTCGCGGCAGTCGCATTTGAGGCTGCCGAAGACCTCGCTCGTGAGGCACTCGGAGTGGATGCGCACCGGCACCCCCTCCATCCCCTGGGGCTCGCCCACCACCAGCGCCACGTGCTCGCGCCCGTTCCGCTTGTCGCGGAAGACGATGGTCTTCAGCACTCCGCGGGCCGTGGGCACATCCGCCTCCGAGTACCGCTCCAGGTGCTGGGTCGGCTTTCGGGTCGGCAGGACCTGGGGTGAGCGCGTGTCGGACATGGTAGGTCGTCTCCCAGAGAGGGGCCGTTACTTCTCGCCCCCCCGGATGCAAGTCAAGGTGACACCCCGATGGGTGTGGTGAAACCCGCCTGTTTGGATGCGGCGGACGTGGACTTCGTTGCTCAAGCGACCCACGAGAGAGGGAGCAGCTCCACATGGGAGCCATCAGTCAAGCTGCTGATTTCTCGGGGGAAGTGAAGCAGATGTGTGGCTGCCGCAGCTGAACGCAGGGCACCGGAGCTCTGAGTCCCCAGGGGCTTCGCCCACAGCTCGCCCGCTCGCCAGGTGGCCGTGACGCGCACATAGTGGGCAAGCCCCGGGGCCTTGGAGAGCTGCCCCTCCAGGCGGCCGGCGACGCGGGGGGGCTCCACGTCCGCGTGCCCCAGGAGCCGGCGCAGGGCGGGGCGCACGAAGAGTTCGAAGGTCACCAGGGACGACGTGGGGTTGCCGGGCAGGCCCATGAAGAGGGTGGAGCCCCGCTGGCCCACCACCAGCGGCTTGCCGGGCTTGATGGCCACGCGCCAGAAGCGCTGCTCCACGCCCAGGGCCTCCAGGGCGTCCTTCACGAAGTCATGGTCGCCCACGGAGACGCCGGCGCTGGTAAGCACCACGTCGAAGCCCTCGGTGCGTGCCAGGGCCTCCTGGACGGCCTGGCGCGTGTCCCGGGCGATGCCCAGGAGCGTGGGCACGCCGCCCGCGCGCCGCACCGCCAGGGCCAGGGCGGGGGCGTTGATGTCCACGATGCCGTCGCCGGGGGGCTCGTCCACCCGGCACAGCTCGTCCCCGGTGGACAGCACCGCCACGCGCGGCCGGCGGGGGACCGGCACCGTGCCCTGGCCCTGCGCCCACAGGAGCCCCAGCTCCGGGATGCCCAGGGGCGTGCCGCGCCGCAGCAGGATGTCGCCTTCCTTCGCGTCCTCGCCCCGGGGGCGGATGAAGTTCCCCGGCCCCACGGCCTCCAGGATCTCCACGGCGTCCGGCGCGTCGTGGGGAGCGGCGGGGACGGGGCGGGTGCGCTCGCGCATCACCACCGCGTCCGCGCCCGGGGGCAGCGGCGCCCCGGTCATGATCCGCGCGCACGTGCCGGGCACGACCTCCCGGGTGGGGCGTCTGCCGGCGAACACCGTCTCGCCCACCACGAGGCGCACGGGCAGGGGGCCCGCCAGGTCCCGGGCCTGGACCGCGTAGCCGTCCATGGCGGAGTTGTCCCAGGGGGGCAGGGTGCGGCGGGCAAGGACGTCCTCGGCCAGCGCTCGGCCCAGGGCGTCGTCCCCGGGCACCCACTCGGTGGCCAGCGGCGTGCACAGCCCGAGGATCCGCGCTCGGGCCTCCTCCACCGGAAGCAATATGGGGGCGTCACTCATGCTGTTTTCCCACCCAAAGTCCGTGGGAAAATCAAGTGTTAGTTTGACAGCCCAGCTGATCATCGTTACAAGCAATCGTGATCGCGAGGCTCGCGTCCAACAGCAGGGGCGTCCCGCCAACCCGTTGATAGCACACGGGAAATTTCCAAGGAGACAGCGTCGATGGCCAAGCCCAAGTCCGGGGCGAAGAAGCCTACTCCCGCTGCAAAAGCCGGTGCGAAGCCTGCCGCGAAGAAGGACAACGCGGCCCGCCTGGATCTGATCAGGAACGCCTCGAAGAAGGTGGCGACGGCCGCGACGAAGGTCGTCAAGGCGGTGGCTGAAGGGGCGAAGGGAAAGGTCGCGGCGGCGAAGAAGGCGGTGGCGGAGAAGGTGGAGAAGGCCCCCGCGGCCGCCAAGAAGGCGGCGGCCAAGGCCGCTCCTCCGGCGCCTCCCGCGAAGGCCGGCAAGGCCGCGCCCGCCGCGAAGACCGCGCCCGTGGCCGCGCCCGCCGGGAAGAAGGGTGCCGGGAAGGCGGGGGGCAAGACCCCGTCGCTCGTCCCCGCCGGTCCTCCCGTGGAGAAGCCGCGCCCGCGCGCGACGAAGCTTCCGCCCGTGGGCGAGCCGCTCACGAAGCGTGAGATGGAGCAGCTGCTCACCGCCGGCGAGGGCCGCGGCGTGATGGGCGAGGGCAGCCTCAAGGGCCGGCTCGTCCTCAGCGGCGAGATGCCCCACCTGGTCGTCGTGGGCCGCGACAAGCGCGAGCTGACGTTCCTGTTGCAGGGACCGGATCAGGAAGTGCTGCCGGCCTACGTGGACCACAAGGTCTCCGTGAGCGGCCTCATCAAGAAGACGACCAACCACAGCGGCGTGGTGGAGGTGCGCAAGTACTCCGCCAAGAAGCCGGAGGTGGAAGAGGTCGCGCCGCCTGCCTCGGACTCGGAGCCGAAGCTGCGCTACCTGTCGCCCGGCGAGGTCTCCATGGCCGTCGCCGCGGGCATGGGCGCCGGCATCAAGGGCTTCGCCAGCATCCGGGGCAACCTGGAGATGATGGGCGAAGACTTCGTGCTCGTCGTGTCCAACGGCGGCACGCGCCAGCAGGTGTCCTTCGCCATCGAGGGCAAGGCTGCGGTGAAGAGCCTGCGCAAGCACGTGGGGCAGACGCTCCAGGTGACGGGCGTGGTGGACAAGACGTCCGGCTGGGGTGGCCGCATCACCGCGGAGACGGTGGAGCCGCGTCCGTCCGAGGCGCGCTCGGTGTCGCGCGACGAGATGGAGCTGGTGCACATCGAGGGTGAGGTGCCCACGTCCGTGGACGTGAAGCTCAACCACGGCCTCACGGTGCGCCTGCAGGAGCAGCCCGGCGCCACCTGGGCCATCGAGCCGACGCTGGCCAAGCGCGTGGGTCTGCGCGAAGCCAACTTCGAGCCGGGCCCCAACGGCAGCCCGGCCACCCGCGAGTTCTTCTTCACGCCGCGCAACCCCGGCAACTTCGAAATGGAGTTCTTCCTCGCCAAGGCGTTCACGCCGGGTGTGGTGGAGCGCTCCTTCAAGATCAACGTCACCGTCAAGCCCTGACGGCTTGGGCGCACGGGCCCTCCCTGGACCGCAAGGTCTGCCAGGGAGGGCGAATGGGAGCCGGGGGGTTCCCGCCCGCACCCTTCGGGCTTACCCGTTCCCTCAGCGGCCTTGCCGCATCCCCACCGTGAGCCTCTCCCAAGATCACATCCGACAGCTGCTCGCCGAAGCAGACCACTCCCTGGGCGTGAAGGAGCTCCTTCGCGTCGCGGGGCTGAACCCCGGCCAGCAGACCGAACTCAAGCGCGCCCTGCGTGAGCTGGTGCGCGCGGGCGTCATCGTCAAGGACGGCAAGCGCTTCCGGCTGGAAGGCCCTCGCGCGCCCGAGGCCGGCCCCGAATCCCGCAGGGACGCGTCCGCGCCGCCCTTCAAGAAGCGGGGCCCCGCACCGGGCAGTGGACGCGAGGAGCGCCGGGGCGGCTTCCGCGACGACCGTCCGGGCTTCCGAGGCGGCGGCGACTTCCGGCGCTCGCTGCAGCGCGGCTCCCGGGACGACCGCTTCGAGGACTCCGGGCAGCCCGCGGTGGAGGGCATCCTCCACATTCACCGGGACGGCTTCGGCTTCGTGCACCCGGTGTCAGGCGAGGGAGAGAACATCTTCCTGCCGCCCGGCGAGGCGCAGCGGGCGCTCGACAACGACCGCGTCCTCGTGGAGGTGGCGGGGCGGCCGGGCCGCTTCGAGGGCCGGCTGGTGCGCGTGATCAACCGGCGGCGTGAGCTGGCCGTGGGCACGTACGTGGCGCAGGGCCGGCACTCGCTGGTGACGACCACGGACACGAGCCTGCCGGGTCCCATCCGCGTGCCGCCGACGCAGATGGCGCGCGACGGCGACCTGGTGAAGGTCCGCCTGGGCGTGGGCGCGGACCTGCTGGAGCCCGGGCAGGGGCTGTTCGGTGAGGTGGCCGGCTCACTGGGCAGGCCGGGCGACCCGAGCGCGGAGGTGCTGGGGTCCGCCTTCGCGCATGGCTTCTCCGACGAGTTCCCGCCGGAGGTGATGGACGAGGCGGACGCGTTCGCGGTGAAGGTCACCGAAGCGGAGGCCACGGAGGGCAACCGCCGCGACCTGCGCTCGATGCCGCTCATCACCATCGACGGCGAGGACGCGCGCGACTTCGACGACGCCGTGTACGCGGAGCCCCAGGCCGGGGGCTGGCGGCTGGTGGTGGCCATCGCGGACGTGTCGCACTACGTGAAGGAGCGCAGCGCGCTGGACGCGGAGGCGCTCAACCGTGCGACGTCGGTGTACCTGCCGGACCGCGTGCTGCCCATGCTGCCGGAGCGGCTGTCCAACGGCATCTGTTCGCTGCGCCCGGACGAGGACCGGCTGTGCATGGTGGCGGACATGACGTTCGACCGCCACGGCCAGCGGCGTACGCACGAGCTGTACCCGGCGGTGATGCGCAGCGTGGCGCGCTGCACGTACAACGAGGTGCAGGACGTCCTGGACGGCAAGGACGTGCCGCACCGGAACTTCCTCAAGCCCCAGTTCGAGCAGTTGATGGCGCTGGCGCGCGCGCTGATGGGCATGCGCAAGGCGCGAGGCGCCATCGACTTCGACGTGCCCGAGCACAAGGTGATGCTGGGTGAGGACGGCCTGCCGCTGCGCATGGAGAAGCGCGAGCGCAAGGACAGCCACCGGCTCATCGAGGAGTGCATGCTGGCCGCCAACGAGGCGGTGGCCACGTACTTCCAGGACGAGGGACTGCCCACGGTGTACCGGTTCCACGGCGAGCCGGATCCGCAGAAGCTGGCGGCGTTCGCGGTGCTGGCGGAGGCGTACGGCTTCCAGCTCGACGTGGAGGACGGCGTTTCGTCCAAGGAGCTGGACGCGTTCATCACGCAGCTGGCGGGGCACCCGGAGCAGCGGGCGCTGAACCAGCTGCTCCTGCGCTCCATGATGCAGGCCGTGTACACGGCGACGCGCGTGGGCCACTACGGCCTGGCGGCGGAGAACTACCTGCACTTCACGTCGCCCATCCGGCGCTATCCCGACCTGCTGGTGCACCGCGTCCTGAAGGCCGTGTGGGCGCGCAAGGGCAAGAAGCCCTCGGAAGCGCAGATGGAGCGCGAAGAGGAGCGGCTGGAGGGCATGGCGCAGCAGTGCTCGGAGCGCGAGCGCGCGGCCATGACGGTGGAGCGCGAGGTGGTGGCGTTCTACGCGGCCCTGATGATGAAGGACCGCGTGGGCGAGGAATTCGACGCGACGGTGGCGGGCATCGCCGAGTTCGGCTTCTTCGTGGAGCTGGACGAGGTCCACGTCGAGGGCCTGGTGAAGGGCGAGTCGCTGGGGCCGGGCTCCAAGCTGGACAAGCGCACGCACTCGCTCGTGTACCCGAATGGCCGGCGCGTGCGCGTGGGGCAGAAGCTGCGCGTGCGGCTGCTGTCCGCGAACACGACGGCGCGGAAGATCGACTTCGAGGCGCTCCAGTTCAAGGACGAGGCCCCGCTCCAGCGGACCGGCGGCGCACGTCCGGCACCGCGCCGCCGCGAGTACGTGAACGAAGCGCCGGGCCGTCACAAGGGTGGCAGGCCCGGACGCAACGAGCGCGAGGCCACGAAGACGGGCCGCACGACGTCCCGGAAGCCCGCGGGGGATGAAGCCGCGGACGCGGAGCAGTGGCGGTCGCTCGCGGAGGCGGAGGAGACGCCGTTCGGCGTGAAGAAGGCGTGGGAGCCGCCCACGCCCGAGGATGCCGCCACGGTGGAGGCCGCGACGGTCTCCGGGTACGGCGACGAGGTCCTGGGAGAAGCGCCGGCCGCGCCGCGTCCGCGAGGACGGTTCAGCCGGGAAGGGCGCCGAGAAGAGGCCGCGCCCGCCCGCGCTGGCTCCCGCTTCCTGCGTTCCCGCACGGAAGAGGCCCCCGCGCCGAAGGCGGAGCCGGCCACCCCGGCCAAGGGCAAGCGCAAGGTCATCCGTCCCTCGCTCCCCGCTGTGGAGGAAGGCGACGAGGCCGGCACCTCAGCCGAGGCCCAGGCGCCTCGCGAGGCCTTTACTCCGCCCTCGTTCGACTCCGACGACAACGCCCCTGCCGCTTCACCGCACCCGGGCTTCGACCGGATCCGCGCGCTGGCCGCGCAGCGGGGCCAGCTCCCCACGGGGGAGGCTCCGGGCCGCGCGGGCGCGTCCAAGAAGGTCCGCAAGGCGGCCTCTGGCGCGAGCGCGAAGGCGAAGCCCTCGAAGAAGTCAGCGCCGGGCAAGAAGGCCGGCGGCTCGAAGGGCGCGAGCAAGAAGCAGGGGCGGGGCGCCCCGACCAAGCGCAAGCGCTGAACCGCGGGGCCGGACCTTCCGGCCGCGCCGCCGTTCCACTCAAGGAGGCCGTGTGGGTGCTGTGCGAATCGTGGGGTTGATGCTCGCGGTGGCGGGCGGAGTGCTGCTGTTCACCGGGCTCAAGGCGCGGGATTCGCTCACGGAGCGCGCCACGGAGCTCATCACCGGCCGCAACACCGAGCAGACCACGCTCTACGTCGCGGGCGGCGGCGCCGCGCTGGTGGGCGGCGTGCTGCTGGCCCTCTTCGGGGGAGGACGAGGCCGGCGTTAGGCCCCGTCCCCTCCACCCGGACTACTTGGTGGCGCCGGAGGCCTGCGCGGCCTTGGCGCGCTTGGTCGCCTCGCCGAACTGCTTGGTCGCCTCGTTGGCCTGGGCCGTCAGCTCCTCGATGCGCTTGGCGTGCGCGGCGGAGCTGGCCTTGGCGGCGGCGATGCGCTCCGCGGCGTTCGGATCCACCACGGGCTTCTTGCCCTTCTCCGGCTTGGCCGGCGTGGCGGCCTCGGCGGCCTCCTGATCAGCGGCCTGCATCATGGCCTTCTCGTGCTCGATGTACTTGAACATCACGACGCGCTTGTTCAGGTACGGGTTGGGCAGGTCCGGGTTGATGGCGATGACCTGATCATACGTCTTCAGCGCGAGCTCCAGCTCCGAAGGGACCGCGGGCGCGGACATGGAGCGGGCGCCACCGCGCTGCGAGTGCACCTCCGCGATCCAGCCGAGCGCGTCGGTGTCCTTCGGGTTGATCTTCAGGCACTCCTGGAAGTACTGCTCCGCCTTGTCCAGCGGGCCGTTCTTCGCGTACATCGCCGCGACGTTGCGGTAGACGTCGGCCTTCGCCTCGGGCGTCTTCGCGAAGTCCACCAGCTTCAGCGCGGTCTGCGCGGCCAGGTCCGTCTCGCCCGCCTGCAGGTGCGCGAAGGCCTTCTTCTCCCAGACCTTCTCCTGGTTCGGGTCGATCTTCAGCGACTCGTCGTACTCCTTCGCCGCCTCCGCGTACTTCTTTTCGATGAGGAAGTTGGAGCCCTTGGCGCGGTGCTCCTTGGCCTTCTCTTCCTTCTCATCGGCGCAGCCGAAGGAACCGCCCAGGGTCAGCACACCCAGCATCAAACCCACGCTACCCAGTCGCTTCATGCCCAAAGCCTTTCGTGAAGTTCCAGGGGGCACGTCCCAGCCGGGGGCCCCACGCGGCGCGGAATATACCCGAACTCGCGTCGTGTCCCCTCCGTCCTGAAGGCCGGGGCCGGAGGGGCGCTTCAGGAGCGTGCGCGCGCGAGCAGGGAGACGAGCAGGGGCGCGCCCAGGGCGGCCGTCACCACTCCCACGGGCAATTCACGCCCGGGGAGGATCAGCCGCGCCGACGCATCGCACAACGCGAGGAACGCGGCCCCCACCACCACGGACCCGGGCAGCAGCACCCGGCGGCTCACACCGAGCGTCCGGCGCACCAGGTGCGGGACGATGAGCTCCACGAAGGCGATGGGGCCGCACCACGCGACGCAGGCGGCGACGCCCAGCGCCCCCAGGCCGATGGCCACCGTGCGCACGCGGCGGACGGGGACGCCCTGGGACTCGGCGTGTTCCTCACCGGCGATGAAGACCTCCAGCGCGCGGGTGAGGGCGAGCAGCCCCACGATGGTGACGGCCGCGAACGGGGTGAGCAGCCGCACGCCCGAATAGCCCACCTGCGGCAGGTGGCCGAGCGACCAGCGCATGGCGGCCATCAGCTCGGCGGAGTCCGCGGTGAACTGCAATCCAGTGGCGATGGCGCTCGCCGCCATGGAGCAGGCGATGCCGGCGAGCACCACGTCGTTCATCCGCACGCGGCGGCCCGCGGCGATGGCGGCCACCACCAGGCTGACACCGAGCGCCCCCATGAAGGCCGCGGCGGTGATGAGCGGCAGCCAGCCCGACGCCAGCCGCGCCCCCAGGATGATGGCCACCAGCGCGCCCAGGGTCGCCCCCGCGGTGGTGCCCACGGTGCTGGGCGCGGCGAGCGGATTCGCGAAGAGGGACTGGTACACCGCGCCCACCAGCGACAGCGTGCCGCCCACCAGCATGGCCATCAGCGTGCGGGGCACGCGCAGCTGCCAGAAGACGAAGTCCGCCGAGTCCGGGGTGAGCCCCGGTCCGATGAACGGCGCCACCGCGCAAGCGGCCACGCAGACGGCCACGAGGATCCAGGCCTTCACCTTCACGGAGCACCTCCGCTCCGGGGCAGGCCCACGAAGACGCGGTGGCCTTCCACGGACATCCCGTGCATGCGCACGCCGAACAGCTCACCCAGCTGTTCGCCCAGGTCGGGGGCGTCGAGGTTCCTCTCGAAGGCCACGCGGCTCTGGGACAGGCCCACGACGCGGGGAGCGCGCGTGCCCGGCGCGTGGGTGTGCGAGAGCACGTTGACGTCGTGGGTGACGCAGAGGATGCCGCGACCCGCGCGCCAGAGGTGGCCCATGCGCGTGTACAGCTCCAGTTGCTGCGCGGGGTCCAGGAAGTTGGCGGGCTCGTCCAGCAGCACCAGCGGGGTCTCTTGCGCGAGCAACCCCGCGACCGCCACGCGCTGCCGCTCGCCGCCGGACAGCTCCGTGATGGGGCGCAGGGCGAAGGATTGCGCGCCTGCTTCCGCCAGCGCCTGGTGCGCCGCCGTCTCGGAGGCCCGGCGGGATTCGGGGAAGCGGTAGCGCGCGGAGACGACCTGCTCCAGCGCGGTGATGGGCTCCGCCGCCTCCAGCCGCTGGGGCAGCCACGCGAGCCGCGCCGCGCGCTCCCGGGGGGCGAGGCCCGACACGTCCTGCCCGTCCACGAACACATGCCCGGCATCCGGTCGCAGCAGGCCCAGCGCCACGCGCAGGAGCGTGGACTTGCCCGCGCCATTGGGCCCGACGATGGCCACGAAGTCACCGGGGGCCACGCGCAGGGACACGCTGTCCAGCAGCGTCCGCCCCCGCGCCCGCACCGTCACCGCGTCCAGCGTCAGCCCGGGCGTCATCGCGCGGAGGGCAGGGTGCCCAGGGCGGCGCGGAGCCGCTCGACGACGTCGAGGATGGCGGGCCCGGTGGACTGCACGTCGGGCCCGATGACCAGCCGCACCCGGTCCTCCCGCGCCGCGCGCAGGCCGGTGAGCTGCTTCCACGGTGCCAGGAGCTGCGCCTGCTTCGCGGCATCCAGGGCCGGCACGCTGATCAGCACCAGCACCGCGTCCGGATCCAGCGCGATGACGCCCTCCAGCGACAGGTTGGGAGGCCCCGTGACGTCCTCCGCGACGGCGTTGCGAGCCCCCGCCGCCTCCAGCGCGGCGCCGTGCAGCGACGCGCGCTTCATGTACCAGACCTCCGACAGCGTGCCCGCCGTGTCGCCCAGCACCAGCAACACGCGGGGGGCGTCCTTCGGCGCGGGGCGCGACAGTGTCTGGTTCAGCCGCTCCGCGAGCGCGTTGGCCTGGGGCTCGCGGCCGCTCAGCCGGCCCAGCTCCTTCACGCTCTCCACCACCTCCGGGAGCGACGTCCACGGCAGCACCTTCAGCGGCGCGAGCGCGGAGAGCGACTCCGCGGGGGCCTGCTTCACCTGTTGATCCACGAGCAGCGTGGGCTTGAGCTTCGCGATGGCCTCGAAGTTCGGCGCGAACGTGGTGCCCACCTTGGGCAGGGCGGGCGTGCCTTGGGGCAGGGCGGTGTAGTCGGACACGCCCACGATCTCCGCGCCCGCGCCCAGGGCGAACAGCGTCTCCGTGACGGACGGCGACAGCGAGACGATCCGCCGCGCCTGGGCTTCCGGAGCGGGGGGCGCGGGACGCTGGCAGCCCGCCGCGAGCGCGAGCACCACGCACAGCAGGGAGGGGAGGCGGAAGAGACTCATGGGCGGGCAGACTTCTAGCACGCGCGTCACGGACGGGTGTCCGGGAAGCGGTGTCTGGGTTTCGCTTATCCTGGGAGCTCCTCACAGAGGGAATACCCGGACATGACCTGGATGAATTGGACGTCCCGCGCGCTTTGCGCCGCGGCGCTGCTTTGCACTTCCCCGGCCCTTGCGGCGTCGCCGTTCGCGGAAGGGATGATCTCCATCACGTTGGATGACGGCTGGAGCACGCAGTACACGCTGGCGAGGCCGGCGCTGAAGTCGCGGAACATCCCCGCGACGTACTACCTGGTCACCGATGCCATCGCCCAGGGGTGGGGCGGCTACATGAGCCTCGCGCAGGTGCAGACGCTCAAGGCGGAGGGCAACGAGATCGCCAGCCACACGCGCACGCACGCGGACCTGCCCACGCTGACACCCGCGCAGCTGACGTCGGAGCTGCACGACTCGCGCGCGTGGCTGGAGACGAACGTGGGGGCGACGTGCGGCAAGGACTTCGCGTCACCCTACGGCGCGTACAACGCGACGGTGATGACGGCGCTGAAGACGGAGTACGCCAGCCACCGCACCATCAACGCGGGCCGTAACTACAAGGACACGGTCATCTACGAACTGCGCGCCAACGACGTGTCGAGCGCCGTGACAGTGGCGACGGTGAAGGGGTGGATCAACCAGGCCATCGCGGAGAAGAGCTGGCTCATCATCCTCTTCCACGAGTTCACCAGCGGCACGCCCACGCGCGAGACGCAGTACAGGACGACGAACTTCACGAACATCCTCAACTACGTGCAGTCGACGGGCATCCGCACGGTGACGGTGGAGGAGGGGCTCGCGCTGACGGATGGCCTCACGGAGGCGCTGCCGTCGGTGGGCACGGTGGTCTACGACGACGCGATGGGCAGTGGCTTCCAGAACTGGAGCTGGGCGACGCACGACCTGGACCAGTCCGTCACGGTGCACTCCGGGTCCACGGCGGTCAGCTTCGAGCCGGACTACTGGGAGGCGCTGATGTTCCACCACTCGGGGCTGGACCTGTCGCTGTACCAGTCCATCGACCTCTGGGTGCACGGAGGCACGACGGGTGGGCAGCAGGTGCGGCTGGCGCTCTACAACGGCGGCACGCCGCTGGGCAGCATCAGCCTGGAGACGGCGCTGGGGCACCCCATCGCGGCGGGGACCTGGCAGAAGGTCTCCATTCCGCTCAGCGCCCTGGGCGCGACGTCCGGCACGGTGGATGACTTCTACGTGATGGACGAATCGGGTTCGGATCAGGGCACGCTGTACGTGGACGACTTCGTGCTGGTGCCGTAGTCGTAGCGTCACCGCGCGCGCCGATGCCTGCTCCGGCGCGCGCGTGAAGACAGCCGGGGCCTACAGCTTGATCAGCTCCACGTCATCCATGTGGATGAAGTTGGCGCCATTGTGGGCCGGCGACTTGCTGTGCAGGCCGAACTCCAGGTAGCCGTTGGTGACGTTGATGGCGGGTTGTATATTGCACTTGAATATCTGGAGTCTGGAAAGGCTGTGCAATGGACTTCGAAGAGTCTAGGCCGCTTGGCGCCTTAGCTAGGAAACACGTGCGGTTCATTGAGCCGCTCTCTCAAAGTCTTGTAACTGCAGAAGTCTTGAGGGAAATAAATAAAAACAGCGGAAGGATGGGCGTGTTGGTGGCGGGAGATGTGCCTACCTTCTATTTTCTCGTGGATGGCACGTTTCGGCCAGATGAAGATTTCATGTTTTATTCCTATGGCTGGGAGACCGATCTCGGAGCGGTTTTGACAATCACGCTCTTCTGGAAAGCTGGGTTTTCATGCGTGGCTGTTCAGCCGACACATGAGGCGTTTTCCAGTCTTGTGTCGGGAGTGGGTCGAGTTGTGATTGTTCGAGGAGATCGGTGCGTTGCCGCACTTGCCGTTGAGTTAGCACGGCAGCCCGATTTTCAGCAGCAATGGTCGGCCGTGGCTGGACATGTGCCTTTGATGGTGGATGAACGAGCCGCCCTGTGGCTCATGTTTGATCACCATCCCAGCCTCAGGGCTCGCGCTACGCCTCAAGAAAAGCTCGCGTTAGGATGGGCGAAAGAGTATCGACGGGCACTGGTTTCGCTTAATGATGTTGCGGAGAAAGCGCGGGGCGCCCCTTCTCTTGTCCATCAGGGGCGTAGTCCGCCAGAGAGTTTTCGCCCGCTGGCTGAGATTACAGCGAGGCCTGATTGGGGGGTTAAAGATGTGCTGGATGCGATCCGTGCAATTCAGGGGAGCGGTGGTACGGGGTTTTTAAGCTTCATTGCTGCGAATCGTGAGTTTGATGCATATGCGCATGAGGCTAGCGGGCATGCTCACTGCGTCCTCAAACTGGCAGCGACCGAAGCCTTCCTTCTCTGTACGGAACTGACAGCTGAGGGAGCATTCTTGCCGTGGCTGGACTTGGCTACAGGTGAGATTCGATTGTTGCAAATTGATCCGCAAGGTTTCCCTGGTGGCTTCCCAGTTGAGGAGTACTGGGCTCGGCAACTCTCGGCACTTCATGTCAATACCGGTCGTTTCGTGGGCGGTGTGGATGTCCCAATGGACTTGCGGCCTGGGTCGACTGCTTGGCAAATATTTCCTTTTTCTGACAAGCCAGAGCAGGCCGAAGTTGCTGCGGATGCCCTGATCGACGAGGCGCTGGTGCATCGCGTCTGGGCTATTGAGCCTGGTGCGATCTTCGAGCTTCAAGTGGGTCCATTTTCGCATTTTCAGGCTTGGGAATACGGAGTGGATGTTTGTTTTGTTGCCCGAGGCAAGTCTGGCGAATATTTGGAGATTGCTCTGGATACTCGTGAGAAGCGCGTGGTGTGTAATGGCTTCGGATCGCTTGATCCTGAGACGGACAAGGCAGCGCGTGCTCATGCAGCGCTCAAGCTCTTGTTGGCCTCTCTGTTTCGTGACTTTTTAGTGGTGGAGGAGCGAGAGAGAGTGTTTCGAAGCGTGCTGCGGCACTCTCGCCCAGGGAAAGCAAGGGGCGGTAATGGCGAAGAACCTGTTGTTGTTTACTTGCCGAGAGTCAAATACGTTGGAGAGCCCTCAATAGATGCCTGTGTGAGTGACCTCGGACAGGAGGAGCGCCGAGCGCACTATGTCCGAGCGCACTTGCGTCGAGCGGAACATCCGTCGGAGCACCAGAGAGTGTTGGGTCAGCGCTATGGTTTCGCTGTCCCTGAGAACTATACTTTCGTTCGGCCTCATGAACGCGGCGATAAAGAACGATCTGTGATTTATCGAAGCCGCTCTGCATTGCTTTCTCTCTATGAGGTTAATGAGACGAGACCCGCGGCAGTAGGTGGGGTTGAGTGGTTTAAGTTTGAGCGTGATGTTAAGCGTCTGATGGAGCAACTTGGTTTCGACGTGCAGCATGTTTCGGCCTCGAGACGCGGGGATCGAGGGGTTGACGTTTATGCGACTCGGGGTGAATTAGGGGGCGACAAGCAGGAATGTTGGGTTGTTCAGTGTAAGTGTTATGCGGAACATCGAAAGGTCGGGCCAGCAATCCTGCGAGAACTGCTGGGGGCAATGCGGGCGTATCCGGTGGGAGTTCGGGGTATGGTTGCCACGACGAGTTCGTTTACGGCGGAAAGCCGCCGGTTGGCTAGGACTGAGGGGCTGCGCCTATTGGATGGTGAGGAATTTCTTCGATTAACTCGACATGAATAGGGATTTACGACGGTGGTCGTAAGTGCTGGCTGAGCCGAATCAGTCAGTTGGCCCTCCAGGCCCGACAACTCGGCCGAGGAGCTTGCGCTGTCTGCGCCGAGTCGACACTTTTTGATCGCCTTTGAAATCCGGCAGCCACATGCAGCCCATGAGTGCTCGACCTTGAATCGCGCGCTTGAATTTGCATCAAGACGTGAGCGACGCTGCACTTTTATGGCTCGCATTAGATGGTGCGCAACTGGCGGCGGTCCGGAGTGGTGATGAAGGCTCTAGCCTGCTCCGCTGCGGCGGGCTTGCTGGTCGTGCCCAGGTGGAGGAGTCACAACCGAGGAGCGCGACGATGGCGGCGGTGCTCAGCGCCAGAAACACGCGATGGGCAGTGGTTATGAAACCTTCCGTAAAGTACGGTCAGCCGACGACAGACGCCGCGCGCGCCGGTGTCTGCACCGGCGCGCGCGTGAAGACAGCCGGGGCCTACAGCTTGATCAGCTCCACGTCATCCATGTGGATGAAGTTGGCGCCGTTGTGGGCCGGCGACTTGCTGTGCAGGCCGAACTCCAGATAGCCGTTGGTGACGTTGATGGCGGGCGTCTCCAGCAGCGTGTAGTTGCCGTAGGTGCCCAGGTTGGTGATGGCCGGCGCGCAGGTGCCGCAGTTCTTCACCTGGAAGCGCGCGAAGTCGAACGTGCCTCCCTTTCGGAACCAGGCGCGCAGCTTGTAGTTGCCGGACGCCAGGCCCGACTTCGTCTGGTACGTCCACGCCTCGTACGGCGCCGCCGACGTCCAGTGCGTCAGGTGGAAGCTGCCCGAGTGCCCCCCGTTGTACGTCTCCGAGAACGCCGCCGTCCCCGTGCCGTTCGGGCTCCAGGTGGTCCAGCCCGTCATGCCGTTCTCGAAGCCCGGGTTGGTCAGCCCCAGCGACTGCGAGCCGCCCGGCTGGTACCAGCGCACCCACTCCACCTCCATCGTCTTCTTCGCGCCCCAGGCCAGGTCGATGGAGGCCGGCGCCGGGTTCCCGTACCAGACGCCTCCCAGCGCCAGGTTCAGGATGAGGTAGTGGTTCTGCTGGAACTCGGACTCGTTGTGGTTGAACGTCGCCGTGGACACGAAGTCCTTGTCCAGGCGGAACACGATGGTGTTCGCCGTCCACTCCACTTCATACGTGTGGAAGTCCTGCGACAGATCCACGCCACGGCTCGCGCCCGTGCCCCAGTCCGCGTTGCCGCCGTTGTGCCAGTGTAGCGCCGACTTCATCCACGTGGGCTCCGTGGACTTCCACTCCAGGATGTCGATCTCCCCCGCGGCCGGCCAGCCCGCGCTCTGGACGTTCGAACCCAGCGTCCAGAACGCCGGCCACATGCCGTAGCCCGGCGGGACCTTGATGCTCGCGACGATCTTCCCGTAGCGCCCCTCCACCTTGCCCTTGGTGTGGATGCGGCCGGAATAGAACGACCGGTACTGCCCCGCGCAGCGCGAGTCCGTGGGGTTGTCCGCCGTGCGCTCCGCCGAGATGATCAGCTTGCCGTTGGCCACCGCCACGTTCTGCGCGCGCGGGAACTCCAGCTCACCCGTGCCGAAGTTGCAGTTGTTGGTCACCGGATCCCAGTTGCTCGTCAGCACGTTCCACGCGCCCGTGTTCAGCGCCGTGCCCGTGAAGTCGTCCTGCCATGACAGCGACCACCCCGAGCCCGGGTCGTACGAGCGCTCGCCCTGCTGCGTCTGCCCGTAGCCTTCCGCCTCCACCGGGGCAGCTTCCGGCTCCGGAGAACAGCCGGAGAGGGTGGTCAGGAGTCCTGCGGCGACAAGGCCTGCTCGAAAAGGGCGGTGCATGCATGCTCCGGGGTAGGGGGAGCATTCATATTTGCCGGTTTTGACATGTCTTGCCAGGAAGTCAGGAACAACCTCAGCCGAGCCACTGGGGATTCTGGACGGTTCCGTCGAAGTGGTGGCTCGTCTTGTACTTCTCGTAGGCGCCGTCCTGGGCCGCGTCCTTCGTCCTGGCGAGCAGGGACTGGATGTCCTTTTCGTTCAGGGGCTTGAAGGTGCGCGCGGCGGTCAACGCCTGCTGCAGGCGCTCCTGCGAATCGATGCCGGTGATGACGACGCTGACGGGCAGGGACAGGTTGTAGCGGAGGCACTCGGGCGCGGTGACGGTCTTGCTGTCCAGGATGAACGGGTCGCCCATGGACTTCATGGCGAGCACTCCGATGCCCTCCTTCACGAGCACGGGCAGCACGCGCTTCTCGAAGCTGTTGAAGTGGGCGTCCATCACGTTGAGGGGCAGCTGCACGGCGTCGAAGCGGAAGCCGTGATTCTTCGCGGTCTCCAGCATCTTCAGGTGGATGTCCGGGGACTTGTGGCCGGTGAAGCCCAGGAAGCGCGCCTTGCCGGCCTTCTGCGCGTCCTTCATGGCCTCGATGGCGCCGCCTTCGGCGAAGGCGCGGTCGGGGTCGTTGTCACGGATGACTTCGTGGAGCTGGAGCAGGTCCAGGTGGTCCGTCTGGAGGCGCTGGAGGGATTCGTCGATCTGCTTCGCGGCGGTCTTCTTGTCGCGGCCGTCGATCTTCGTCATCAGGAAGGCCTTGGCGCGGTAGCCGTCGCGCAGCGCCTTGCCCATGCGCTCCTCGCTCTTGCCGTCGTTGTAGTCCCAGCAGTTGTCCAGGAAGTTGATGCCCTGGTCCAACGCGCCGCGGATGAGCGCGATGCTCTCCGACTCCTCCTTCTGCTTGCCGATGTGGAAGCCCCCGAGCCCGATGCACGACACCTCCTGGCCGGTGCGGCCCAGCTTGCGGCGGGGCACGGAGGGCCCGTTCTTCGCCTTCCTGGGCGAGGCCCCGAGCACTGGCGGGGCAACCATCAGCGACATCGTCGCGGCGAGGAATTCCTTCCGGGTCATGCGCGGGCGTCCTTCCAGAGAGCAGGTAGCGTCTGGGAGGCCGACGTTGGGACCGGGTGACGCCCGGGACAATGGGCGCGCGGGCCGAATGTGCAGGAGCCACCGCAGCGGACCAGGTGTGCAGGGAGGGCGCGTGCCGCATAATCGACACCCGCATGCGCATCCCTCTCCTTGTGCGGCGCGTGGGGCCGCTCCTCGCGCTGATCCTCCTGGCCGCGTGCCGCATCGAATCCGCCGCGCCTTCGGGAGGCGCCGCCGTGGCGCAGGCTTCAACTCCATCCGGCGAAGTGTGGGTCTACACGTCGATGTACCGGCACGTGCTGGATGCGCTGGAGCCCTTGCTCAAGGAGCGGCTGCCCGGCGTGCAGGTGCACTGGTATCAGGCGGGCAGTGAGAAGGTGGCCAGCCGGCTGGAGGCGGAGCGGGCCGCGGGCGCGGTGCGAGCGGACGTGTTGATGACGTCGGATCCGTTCCTCTACGAGCGGCTGGCGAGGGAAGGCGCGTTCCTGCGCTACGCGTCCGTGAACGCGCTGCGCATTCCGCGAACACTGGTGGACCTGGACGCGAGGTACGCGGCGGTGCGCCTGTCCACGATGGTGCTGGTGCACCGCGCGGGCGCGGGCGAGGCTCCGAAGTCATTCGCGGCGCTGGTGGATGGGAGCTGGAAGGGAAGGGTGGCCATCGGGGATCCACTCACGTCCGGCACCGCGTTCACGTGGGCGGTGTTCCTGCACGCCCGGCGCGGGGATGCGTACTTCGCGGGGCTGCGCGAAAAGGGCGCGGTGGTGGCGGGTGGCAACGCGGCGGTGCTCCAGAAGGTGGAGAGCGGCGAGGTGGACGCGGGCGTGCTGCTGCTGGAGAACGCGCTGGCGGCGAAAGCAAAGGGCAGCCCCATCGAGGTCATCTGGCCGGAGGACGGAGCGGTGGTCATCCCGGGACCGGTGGGGCTGTTCGCGTCGACTCGCAATCCGGTGGCGGCGAAGGCGCTGGTGGATGTGCTGCTGTCACCGGAGGGCCAGCGCATCATCGTGGAGAAAGGCGATATGCACGCCGTGGATCCGCGCCTGAGCGGCCCGCGTGGCGAGCCCGGCGTGGACGGTTTGCTGAACCGCGCCCAGGCCTGGACGCCGGAGCTGCTGGAGCAGGGGCTGCTGCACGGCGGTGACATCAAGGAAGCCTTCAGCAAGGCCTTCGCGCGATGAGCCAGGAACGCGAGACCCGCCATGGGGACGCGGCGTGGCAGCCAACGCCGATTCGGGCCCAGCGTCCCCGGACCTCCAGGGAGACCGCCTCCGGGCCGGCACGAGCAAAACCTGTCCGACAGTCGGACAAGACGCGGCGGCCCCAACCCGTCCAACTGTCCGACAGGTTTCCGTGGTGCGGATGGCGCGACGGGCCCCCATCCCTGGTGGGGGGCTCGACCAGTCCCATGCGAATCATCCGCGGGGGCGCATCATCCCAGGGGGACCGCAGCGGCGGTCCAAACCTGTCGGACAGTCGGCCCCGTTCGCGCGGTGGCTCCAACCTGTCGGACAGTCGGACCCGTTCGCACGGTGGCTCCAACCTGTCGGACAGTCGGACCCGTTCGCACGGTGGCTCCAACCTGTCGGACAGTCGGACCCGTTCGCACGGTGGCTCCAACTTGTCGGACAGTCGGACCCGTTCGCGCGGTGGCTCCAACTTGTCGGACAGTCGGACCCGTTCGCACGGTGGCTCCAACTTGTCGGACAGTCGGACCCGTTCGCACAGTGGCTCCAACCTGTCGGACAGTCGGACAGGAGGCGGCGGCCCCAACCTGTCCGGCTGTCCGACAGGTTCTTGCCGTGTCCCCAACCTGTCGGACAGTCGGACCGGTTCATGCGGTGGCCTCAACCGGTCGGACTGTCGGACAGGTTTGTGTGTTGGCTCCGGCTTGTCGGACCGTCGGATGGGTTCGTGCGGTGGTGCCGACTTGTCCGACTGTCGGACAGGTTTTTGGGGTGCTCCGCCGCCGGGGCGCCTCGGTGGGCTTCTCTCTTTCTCATCCGATTGGACGGGGCGCACTGCCGTGGGCCTGGCGCACTGCGGGCGCATTCGCTCGACCCTCGATGGGGGCGCGCGATGAGGGGGCGGTGGATTGCGTTGGCCTTGTGGCTGGTGCCGCTGCTGCTCTTCGCGGTGGTTCCGGTCGTGGCGCTCCTGGTGCGGGGCGTGGGGGCGGCGACGGGCGGACTGGGTTCGGTGCTCTCGGCGGAGTCCGGGGCGCTGGTGAACACGCTGGGCATCTCCCTGGGGGCGACGGCGTGGGCGCTGTGCCTGGGGGCTCCGCTCGCCTTCCTCCTGTTCCGCACGGACCTGCCCCTGCGTGGCGCGTTCACCGTGCTGTTCACGCTGCCGTCCGCCATCCCCGCATTCATCTGGGGCATGGGGTGGCTGTCGCTCGCGAGCCCTCGTGCTGGCTACCTGAACCGCATGTTGGGCGCGGACGTGTTCGACCTCTATGGCGCGGCGGGCATCGCGTTCGTGGAGGGACTTTCGGGCCTGCCGTTGGTGCTGCTCGCCGGGGCCGCGGCGCTGCGGCGCGTGGACCCGGCTCTGGAAGAAGCGGCGCGGGTGTGTGGCGCTTCACCGCTTCGCGCCGTGCTGAACACCACCGTGCCTCTGGTGCTGCCCGCGCTGTTGTCGGGCGCGGTGATGGTGTTCCTCATGGCAGCGTCGTCCTTTGGCGTGCCGTACCTGCTGGGCGTGTCGGCGTCGCCGCCCACCCGCGTTCTCACCACCCGCATCTATGAGCTGGTGCTGCTTGGCAGCGAAGAAGGTTTGCCGCGGGCGTCGGTGCTCGCGTCGTTCCTCCTGCTGCTTACTCCGCTGGCGCTGGGGCTGACGTGGTTGTTGGGCCGGAGCGGACGGGTGCGATTGAGCGCGGGGAAGGGTGTGTCTCCTCGGGTGCTCGCGTTGGGCGCGTGGCGGACGGCGGCGCTCGCCGGGGTGGGCCTGGTGGGCGGCGTCCTGGTGGTTCTGCCCCTGGCGGCCATCCTGCTTACTTCGCTGCAACGCAGCTTTGGCGCGGCGCTGACCTGGGACACGCTGACGCTGTCGCACTGGTCCGGAGTGCTTTGGGATGCGCGCACGCTGCGGGCCACGGGGCGCAGTGTGTTGCTCGCGGCCGGGGCGGGGCTCTTGGTGGTGGGGC